>DASZXE010000453.1:0-2350 GCA_035546475.1 Kofleriaceae bacterium | reverse complement strand
GACGTCGGGCATGTTGAGGTCGAGCACGACGAGGTCGTACGGCGCGAGCGCGAGGCGCTCGATCGCCTCGAGGCCGGTGCCGGCGTACTCGAACGTGACGGTGCCGAGCGGCCGCAGGCAGGCGGCCACCATGTCGCGCATCAGCTTGCTGTCGTCGACGATGAGGAGGCGCTTCATGTCGGCTCCGGGCGGAAAGGCCAATGTACCGGCCAATCGGCGGACGCGCATGTCGACCCGCGGCGAATTCGGTCCACCCGAGGCAGGGTCGTCGGCGGGGCCGAGCCGCCGTCGGTCCGCCGTCGGTCCGCCGTCGGTCCGCCGTCGATCCGCATCCTGGCCGCGCGCGTATGCTCGGCAGATGCGCGCCACCATGATGGATGTCCCGCTCACGCTCACGCCGATCCTCGATCGGGCAGCCCGGCTGTTCGGCGACATCGAGATCGTCAGTGGCCGACCGGACCGCAGCGTCCACCGGGCGACGTACGCCGACTTCGTCGATCGCGCCCTGCGGCTGGCGAACGCGCTGCTGGCGGCGGGGCTCCGGCCGGGCGACCGGGTCGCCACGCTGATGTGGAACCACGTCGAGCACCTGGCGACCTACTTCGGCGTCCCGTGCGCCGGCGGCGTGCTGCACACGCTCAACCTGCGGCTGCACCCCGACGAGCTGGCCTACATCGCGCGCCACGCCGGCGATCGGTTCCTCATCGTCGACGACGTCCTCCTGCCGCTGGCGGCGAAGTTCCGCGAGCGGGCCGGCTTCGAGAAGGTGATCGTCGTCGGCGATCGGGCCGCCGCCGGCGCCGACCTCGCCTGGGACGACTTCGTCGGCGGCGCCGCGCCCGACCGCGCCGCGCTGCCGGTCCTCGACGAGCAGGCGCCGCTCGGCATGTGCTACACGAGCGGCACCACCGGCCAGCCGAAGGGCGTCGTCTACTCGCACCGCTCGACGGTGCTGCACTCGCTGGCGACGCTCATGGCCGATGGCCTCGGCATCACCCAGCGCGACACCGTGCTGCCGGTGGTGCCGATGTTCCACGCCAACGCGTGGGGCATCCCGTTCGGCGCGGTCACCGCCGGCGCCAAGCTGGTGCTGCCGGGGCCGCACCTCGACGCGCCCAGCCTCCTCGACCTGATGGAGCGCGAGCGGGTCACGCTGGCGGCCGGCGTGCCGACGATCTGGGCGATGATCCTCGACCAGCTCGAGCACGCGCCGCGCACGCTGCAGCCGGGCTGCCGCATGGTGGTCGGCGGCTCGGCGGCGCCCGAGGCGATGCTGCGCGCGTTCGACCGCCACGGCCTGACCGTGCTGCACGCGTGGGGCATGACCGAGACCAGCCCGATCGGCTCGATCTCGTACCTGCGCACGACCGACCTCGCGCGAGACGACGACGGCCGCTACGCGGCGCGCGCGCGCCAGGGCTACCCGTGCGCGATGGTCGACGTCCGCACCGTCGGCGACGCGGGGCCGGTGCCGTGGGACGACCGGACGCAGGGCGAGCTGCAGGTGCGCGGGCCGTGGGTGGCGGCGAGCTACCACGAGCAGCCGGACGCGGCCGACCGCTGGACCGACGACGGCTGGTTCCGCACCGGCGACGTCGTCTGCATGTCGCCCGAGGGCTCGATCCGGATCGTCGACCGCACCAAGGACCTCATCAAGTCGGGCGGCGAGTGGATCAGCTCGATCGAGCTGGAGAACGCGCTGGTCGCGCACCCGGCGGTGCGCGAGGCGGTGGTCGTCGCGGTGCCGCACGAGACGTGGGGCGAGCGGCCGCTGGCGGTGGTCGTGCTGCGGGCGGGCGCCAGCGCGACGGCCGAGGAGCTGCGCCACGCGCTGGCCGCGAAGTTCGTGAAGTTCTGGGTGCCGGACGCGGTCGTGTTCGTCGACGCGATCCCGAAGACGTCGACGGGCAAGCACCTGAAGAGCGCGGTGCGCGACCGGTTCAAGGACCACGCCTGGTAGCCGGCGCGGCGCGCGTGGGCGGCGGGCGACGGCCGCGCCGCGGTGTTACGGTGGGGGCGTGAAGCTGTTCGCCGACGTCCTGGCCGAGCTGGAGGCGGGTCGCGGCGTCGCGCTGGCGACGGTGATCGCGACCAGCGGCTCGACGCCGCGGCACCCGGGCGCGCGGATGGCGGTGACCGACGACGGCCGCGGCCTCGGCACGATCGGCGGCGGGCGCATCGAGGCGGAGGTGATGGAGGCGGCGCGCGCGGTCGCGAACGGCGGCGCGGCGCGGCGCGTGCGCCACCACCTCGTGCGCGACCTGGCGATGTGCTGCGGCGGCGCGATGGACGTGCTGGTGGCGCCGGCCGGCGGCCAGCGCGAGGCGCTGGCGGCGGCGCTGACCGCGTG
>DASZXE010000452.1:0-5207 GCA_035546475.1 Kofleriaceae bacterium | reverse complement strand
GCTGCGGCTCGCCGGCGACGAGCTGGTGTGGCCGGCGGCGCCGCTCGCGGCCGTCGCGATCGGCGAGCCGGACGAGGTCGCCGCCGCCTACGCGTCGATCCGCGCGCACGCCGACCGCCTGTTCTCGGTCAGCTTCGGCGTCAGCGCCTGCCCCGGCAAGCACGCGATGCTCGTGCGCGCGGCAGGCCCGAGCAAGGGCACCGCGCTCGCCGAGCTGTGCCGCGCGACCGGCTGCGACCTCGCCGACGCGGTCGCGGTCGGCGACTGGGTCAACGACGTGCCGATGTTCGAGGTCGCCGGCCGCTCGTTCGCGATGGGCTCGGCGCCCGACGCCGTGCGCGCCAAGGCCTCCGATCAGCTCGCGACGCCGGCCGGCGCCGGCGGCGGCATCGCCGAGGCGGTCCGCAGGGCCTGGGGCTGATCGCGCGCCGTGTGCGGCATCCCCCCAGCGAGCGCGTCGAGCGGTCGACGATGACGCCGGGTGTTCGGGGTCACCGGTGGCGTGCGGGGTCTGCCTTCGCACCGAACCTCTGTGCTCTACTCCTCCACCGACGAGCATGTGCGGCATCGTAGGCATCTACGCGCCCGCGGGGCTGGCGGTCGACGCGGCGACCGGCGCCGTCGATCGCATGCAGCGCGCCCTCGCGCACCGCGGCCCCGACGATCACGGCGCGTGGCTAGACGCGGCCGCCGGCATCGCGCTCGGCCACCGGCGCCTGTCGATCATCGATCTGTCCCCGCTCGGCCACCAGCCGATGACGTCGCCGAGCGGCCGCTTCGTCGTCACCTTCAACGGCGAGATCTACAACTACCGGGCGCTCCGCCACGAGCTCGAGCAGCGCGGCAAGCGCTTCCGCAGCGAGTCGGACACCGAGGTGATGCTCGGCGCGTTCGAGGAGTACGGGGTCGCCGGCGCGCTCCACCGCCTGCGCGGCATGTTCGCGCTTGGCCTGTGGGACAAGGAGGAGCGCGCGCTTGTCCTCGCCCGCGACCGCCTCGGCGAGAAGCCGCTGTTCTACGGCTGGGTCGGCGGCGGCCGCCAGCTCGTGTTCGGCTCCGAGCTGAAGTCGCTGCGCGCGCACCCCGGCTTCGACGCGCGGATCGATCGGCAGGCGCTGATCAAGTTCATGCGCCACGGCTTCGTGCCGGGGCCGCGCTCGATCTACGAGGGGGTCGCCAAGGTGCCGCCGGGCACCTGGGTGCGCTTCGACGCCGGGGCCGCCGACGGCACGCGCGCGCCGGAGCCGGTGCCGTACTTCTCGCTGCGCGCCCTCGCCGAGGAGGGCGTCGCCCGCCCGCTGCGGCTCGACCGCGTCGAGGCCGCCGACCGGCTCGAGGCCGAGCTCGGCCGCGCCGTGCGCGATCAGATGGTCGCCGACGTGCCGCTCGGCGCGTTCCTGTCGGGCGGCATCGACTCGTCGACGATCGTCGCGCTCATGCAGGCGGCGAGCACGCGGCCGGTGAAGACGTTCACGATCGGCTTCGCCGACAGCGGCTACGACGAGGCGCCGCACGCCCGCGCGGTCGCCCACCACCTCGGGACCGAACACACCGAGGTGCCGGTGACGCCGCGCGAGGCGCTGGCCGTCATCCCGCGGCTGCCGTCGATGTACGACGAGCCGTTCGCCGACTCGTCGCAGGTGCCGACCTTCCTCGTCTCGCAGGTCGCGCGCGCCCACGTCACGGTCGCGCTCACCGGCGATGCCGGCGACGAGCTGTTCGGCGGCTACGCCCGCTACACGATCACGCGGCGGATCGCGCGGCTGCTCGCGGTGCCGGGCCGGCGGACGACCGCCGAGGCGGCCCACCGGCTGCTCGGCGCGCTGCGGCGGCCGGGCGCCGATCCCGATCGCGCGCAGCGGCTGATCGACTGGGCGCACCGCCGCACCGAGGCCGCGCGCGCCGTCGACGTCGACGAGTTCTACGCCCGCTTCATGAGCCTGTCGTTGCGGCCGTCCGAGCTGGTCCCCGGCGTCGACGAGCCGCGCGGCACGCTGCCGCTCGCCAAGGAGGTGCTGCCGGCCGGCAACACCATCGAGCGGGCGATGCTCGCCGACGGCCTGCAGTACCTGCCCGACGACATCCTGACCAAGGTCGACCGCGCGGCGATGGCGGTCAGCCTCGAGACGCGGGTGCCGATGCTCGATCCGGGCGTGATCGCGCTCGCCTGGCGGCTGCCGTTCGCGACCAAGGTGCGCGGCGAGGTCGGCAAGGCGGTGCTGCGCGACGTCCTCGCGCGCTACGTGCCGCCGCGCCTGTTCGAGCGGCCGAAGATGGGCTTCGCGGTGCCGATCGCGCAGTGGCTGCGCGGCCCGCTGCGCGACTGGGCGGAGTCGCTGCTCGCCGAGGACCGGCTGCGGCGCGAGGGGTTCCTCGATCCGGTCGGCGTGCGCCGGCGGTGGTCGGCGTACCTGGGCGGCGTGCGCGACTGGCACTCGGTGCTGTGGAACGTGCTCATGTGGCAGGCGTGGACGCAGGAGACCGGGATCCATGGCTGACCCGCCCGACGGCGACCCGATCCGGATCCTCCACGTCTTCGGCGTGATGGATCGCGGCGGCGCCGAGATGCGCACCGTCGAGCTGATGCGCGGCATGGTGCGCGGCCGCTTCCAGCAGGAGTTCTGCTCGCTCGAGGGTCGCCGCGGCGCGCTCGACGAGGAGATCCGCGCGCTCGGCGGCGAGGTGCACGCGTGCGCGGTCGGGCCGACGTTCCCCGCCCGCTTCCTCGCGCTGGTGAAGGCGCGCCGCATCGAGGTCGTCCACTCGCACGTGCACCTGGCGTCGGGCGTCCTGATGGCGCTGGCGGCGACCGGCGGGGTGCCGCGCCGCATCGCCCACTTCCGCAGCACGGCCGACGACCGCGGCCACGGCGTGCGCCGCCGGCTCTACCGGCGCTCGATGCGCGAGCTGATCGACCGCTTCGCCACCGACATCGTCGGCTGCGGCGAGGGGGCGATCGTCCATGGCTGGTCGCCGCAGTGGGCGAGCGACCCGCGCTGCCAGGTGATCCACAACGGCATCGACGTCGATCGCTTCGACCTCCCCGACGGGCGGCTCGCGGTGCGCGCCGAGCTCGGGCTGCCGCCGTCGACGCCGCTCGCGATCCACGTGGCGCGCTTCGCCTCGCCGAAGAACCAGACGCGCATCGTCGACGTCTTCGCGGCGGCGGCGCGGCGCGGCCCGGGCCACCTGCTGTTCGTCGGCCGCGGAGGCACGCGCGAGGAGGAGGCGGCGCGCGCCCGCGTCGTCGCCCAGGGGATGACGCAGCGGGTCCACTTCCTCGGCGAGCGCACCGACGTGCCGCGGCTCCTGTGCGCGTCGGACGTCGCGCTGCTGACGTCGTGGAACGAGGGCATGCCGGGCGCGGTGCTGGAGGCGGTGGCGGCCGGCACCGCGGTGGTGGCGAACGACCTGCCAGGGGTGCTCGAGATCTCGCGGGTGCTGCCGGGGGTGACGGTGCGCTCGCTCGACGACGCCGACGACGTGTGGGGCGCGTCGATCGACGACGCCTGGGCCCGGCCGGCGACCGCGGCGCAGCGGGCGGCGGCGCGCGAACGGTTCCGCGCCAGCCACTTCTCGCTGCCGACCGCGATCGCGCGCATGGAGGCGGTGTGGTCGAAGGCGCGCGCGTGAGGGACGGTGGCGCCGGCGGCCCGCCGCCGTTCGTGCCGGCGCTGACCGGCGTGCGCGCGTTCGCCGCGCTGTGGGTCATGCTCTTGCACCTGACCGAGGTCACGTCGGTGCTGCTGCCCGACCGGGCCGCGCGCGCGTTCGGCTTCGTCGCGTGGCCGGGCGCGCTCGGCGTCGACGTCTTCTTCGTCCTGTCGGGCTTCATCATCTCGTACAACTACGAGGCGAAGTTCGCGACGAGCTTCGAGCTGCGGCGCTACCTCGGGTTCCTGCGCGCGCGGCTCGCCCGCATCTACCCGGTGCACCTGGTGCTGCTGGTCGCGCTGGTCGTCGTCGTGCGCGGGCTGCACGTGCAGCCGGGCGGCCACATCGATCCGGCGCGGTGGTCGACCGAGCAGCTCGTCGAGAGCTTCGTCCTCGTCCAGGCCTGGATCGGCCACACCGGGGCGTGGAACGCGGTGTCGTGGTCGATCAGCAGCGAGTGGCTGGCGTACCTGCTGTTCCCGGCGATGGTGCGGGCCGCGCGCGCGATCGTGCGGCTCGGCGGCGCCGCGCTGGTGGCGGCGGTGCTCGCGCTCGCGCTGGTGCCGGGCGCGCAGACGACGCTCGAGAAGGCGGTGCCGTCGGTGCCGATCGTGCCGCCGGTGCAGATCGTCGTCGAGTTCCTGCTCGGCTGCGTCATGTACCAGCTCTACCGGCAGCGGCGCGCGGCCGGCGGGCCCGCGGCGCACCCCGGGTGGCTGCTGGCGGCGATCGTCGCCGGCGCGGCGGTGCTGTTCCGGCTCGGCGCGTCGCAGTGGTGGATCGTGCCGCTGGTGCCGCCGATGATCCTCGGGCTCGCGTACGGCGCGGGCCGGCTGACGCGCATCTTCGCCCACCCGGTGATGGTCTACGGCGGCAAGATCTCGTTCGCGCTCTACATGACCCACTACCTCTGGATCTGGGTCATGCACTACCTCTTCCCGCTGTCGACGCTGGTGACCGCGAGCCTGCCGGTGCGCGTCGGCTGGGTCCTCGCCCACGCGCTGCCGATGCCGTTCATCGCGGCGGCGACCTACCACCTCGTCGAGGAGCCGGCGCGCCACTGGCTGATGCGCGGCGTGCGCCGCGGCGGGGCGGCCGCCTGAGCCGTTCCGACGCGCGACGGCGCTGAACGATCTCTGCGCGGGCCGCGCAACCGCCGCGCGTGGCGCGTGTCTCTGCGCCCATGGGACACGCGCGGTCGCGACGACCGGAGAGCTCGGTGGTGACGGCCCTCGACGAGCTGCGGGTGCTGGACGAGCGGCGGCGCGAGGAGCTGCGCGCGGCGGAGGAGGCCGAGGCGGTGGCCCGCACCCGCACCGAGGCGGCCGCGCGCGAGCGGCTCGAAGAGGAGGAGGAGCGGCGGCGCCGGGCGCGGTCGCGCGCGGAGGCGCAGGCGTGGGCGGAGGCGGCCCGCGAGGTGGAGGAGGTGCGCGCGCGCCACGCGGCCGAGGACCGGGCGCGCATCGAGGCGATCGAGGCGGACGCGATCGCGCGGGCGCGGGCGCGGCTCGCCGAGGAGCGGGCGGCGATGGAGGAGGCGCTGGCGGCGGGGA
>DASZXE010000451.1:0-17761 GCA_035546475.1 Kofleriaceae bacterium | reverse complement strand
ATACTAACGATATATCGTGACATGTCAAGTGCGGCCGCGCCGCCCGCTCGACACCGATGGCGATCGCCGACAAGGTTGATGGGTGGATCCCGTCACCATCGTCGGCATGGCCAGTCTGGTCGGCGTCGGCTGGTGGCTGCGCCGGGCCGGCCGCGCGACCCGCCGGCTGGCGGCGGGGTCGCCGTGCGCCGAGGACGCGGAGATCGCGATGCACGTCGCCGTCCACGAGGTGAAGGCGCGCAAGCAGCCGTGGCTGTCGTCGATCCACCTGCTGTACGGGCTCGTGCAGGACGAGGCGGTGGTCGCCGCGATCCGCGCCGCCGGCGGCGATCCCGAGGTGCTCGAGGACCGCCTGCTCTCCGCGCTCGACGAGCATCGCTCGACGATCGAGGGCGGCCAGGAGGCGGAGCGGGTGTTCGGCTACGCGGTCGCGGTCGCGCAGGCGCGCCGCGAGCGGGCGAGCTGCGTCGACCTGTGGGCCGGGCTGTCGATGCACGGCGCCTCGATCGGCGCGCTGTTCGACGCGGCCCGCATCGATCCGGCCTCGGTGCTCTTCCACCTGTTCCACGGCGCCGAGCCGCCGATCGCCGACGCGATGGTCGGCCACTGGGACGTCGTGCTGCGCAACGACCACTACACGACGAAGGAGTTCGTCGTCGAGGTGCTCGAGCAGGTGTTCGCCTTCCCGCCGGCCGAGGCGGAGACGCACATGCAGACCGTCCACGAGCAGGGCCGCGCCGCGGTCGCGCGCCTGCGCGCCGGCGAGGCGCGCGCGAAGGTCCTCGAGGCGCGCCGCCGCGCCCGCGCCCACGGCTTCCCGCTCTGGATCGGCGTCGAGCCGACCTGAGCCGCGCCTCCGCGCCGCCGCGCCGCCGCGCCGCCGCGCCACCGGGGGCGCGATCGGCTACGGTGGATCGATGGCGGCCGACCGGGTGTTCGACGACAACCAGGCCGTGTGGCTCGAAGGGGCGGCCGCCGCGCCGCCGCCGGCACCGCTGCCGGGCGACACGACCGCCGACGTCGCGATCATCGGCGGCGGCTTCACCGGCGTGTCGACCGCGTACCACCTGTCGCGCCGGTTCCCCGGCCGCGGCGTCGTGCTGCTCGAGGCGCGCCGCCTCGCCAACGGCGCCTCGGGCCGCAACGGCGGCATGATGCTGAACGGCGTCACCGAGCCCGACGATCCCGACGCGCTCGTCCGCGAGCACGAGCTGACGAGCGGCGCGATGGACGCGATCGAGGCCCTCATCCGCGAGCACGGCCTGCGCGTGCGCTACCGCCGCGACGGCTGCCTGCGCGTGCAGACGACCGCGCGCGCCGCCGAGGAGGCCCACGCCGCCGTCGAGCGGCTGGCCGGCCGCCGCCCGCTCCGCTTCCTCCGCGGCGCCGAGCTCGACGCGCGCCTGCGCATCCACGGCGTCCACGGCGCCGTCCTCGATCCGACCGAGGGGATGCTGAACGGCGTCGACCTCGTGCGCGCGATGCAGCCGCTGCTCGCCGCGCAGGGCGTGCGCGTCCACGAGCAGACGCCGGTCGTGCGCGTGCGCGAGGGCGCGACGATCGAGGTCGTGACGACGCGCGGCACCGTGCGCGCCGGCGCGGTCGTGCTCGCCACCAACGGCTACACGCCGCGGCTCGGCTACTTCAGGTCGGGACTGCTGCCGGTCATCTCGCACGTCATCGCGACCGCGCCGCTCGCGCCGGAGCTGCTCGCCGAGGCCGGCCTCGGCGAGCTCGCCGGCTTCTCCGACGACCGGCCGCGCCTCGCGTACTGCACGATCGACCCCGAGCACCGCCTCGTCTTCGGCGGCGGCGCCACCGCGGCGTACGGCTACCGGTTCGGCAACGCGACCGCGTGGCCCGCGCGGCTCGGCGACCTGCCGACCGGCGTCCTCCGCGGCGAGCTGGTCGCGCGCTTCCCCGCCCTCGCCGGCGTCGAGCTGCGCCACCGGTGGAGCGGCCCGCTCGGCCTCACGCGCACGCGGCGCTGCGCGATGGGCGTGCGCGGCGCCCACCGCAACGTCTACTACGCGCTCGGCTACAGCGGCCACGGCGTCGTGCTCGCCAACCTCGCCGGCCGCGTGCTCACCGACCTGTACGCCGGCGACCACGAGCCGTGGCGCGGCCACGCCTTCTACATGGCGCGGCCGTCGGGCATCCCGCCGGAGCCGTTCCGCTGGACCGGCTACCAGCTCTACACGCGGCTGACCGGCCGCTCGCCGTGGAAGCACCCGCCGCCCGCGCCGCCGCCCGCGCCGCCGCCCGCGCCGCCGTGAAGGCCGGCAAAGATCGGGATGACCGCGCGGCGCGCATGCCGTCGTGTCACGCTCGCGCGGCCATGAAGCGCATCGCGTTCCTGTGTCTGGCGGCGGCGAGCTGCATGCCGGCGCCCCCGCCGCCCATCCACTACGGACCACCGCCCTCGCAGGCCCCGTCGGGTCCACCGTCCGCAGCGCAACCCGCGCCGCCCGGACCCGGCCCCGGCCCCGCGGAGCCCGCGCCGCCGTACGGGCCGCCGCCGGGCGGCGTCGCCCAGGCGACCTGCTCCGACACGCTCCAGTGCTACGGCGCGTGCAACCCGCTCACCGACGCGTGCGTCGGCGGCTGCGATCAGCGCTCGTCGCCCGACGCGGTCCAGGCCGCCCACGCCGCGCTCCAGTGCATGGCGCAGAGCGGCTGCGCCGATCAGGGCTGCGTCGTCCAGCGCTGCGCCGCCCCGCTCCAGACCTGCACCGGCGGCCAGCTCGCCCAGCAGCCGCCTCCACCGCCCGCGCCGTCGGGCCCGCAGGGCTCGTACGACCTCGTCTACCAGGTCCCGCAGGGCTGGAACGAGTCGCGCACCTACCGCGACGCGATCACGCTCGGCTTCGATCAGGAGGACTTCTACAACCACCTGCACCCGCGCCTGCACGTCTTCCCGTCGCGCCCGCGCCGCGGCGCGATCGACGACGACTACCTGGCGCTGTGGAACGAACTCATCGTCGCGCCCGGCGAGTTCACCGGCACGCCGACGCCGAGCCCGCTGCGCCGCCGCACCGCCGGCGGCTACGCGATGGCGCTCGACGCCAAGCAGACGAACCTGGCGAACGGCGGCGGCTACGTCACCGTCGGCCTCTACGTCGTCTACAGCGACGACGAGCTGATCCCGATCCTCGCCACCAACGTCGACTGGCACTTCAAGGACGTCGCCACCACGTTCTTCGACGGCCTCACCCTGCGCGGCGAGGCCCCGAGCCGCACGCCGCTCTTCGATCGCGACGAGCTCGCCGGCCACTGGAGCACGCAGTCGACCAGCGTCAGCACGTACGTCACCTCGAGCGGCGCCTACGCCGGCGACGCCAGCATCGCGACCGCCGACACGCTCGACCTCGCGCGCAACGGCCGCTTCCACTCGCACTTCGTCGGCGTCGGCCGCGGCAACGCCGTGCAGGAGGACGACGAGGGCCGCTGGTCCGTCCGCGACGACCTGCTCGTCCTCGAGGGCAAGGCGCGCACCGAGACCCGCCGCATCTGGGGCCGCGGCGCCGCGCCGCAGGGCGCCGCCGACGCGCTCTGCCTGGTCCACTACGGCGACGCGCAGCCGCAGTACTTCAGCCCCGAGGACGGCATCAACACGAGCTGGTACGGCCCCGCCCGGTGAGCCGTCTCGCCGCCGGCCGGTGACGATCAGGGATGGAGCGGCGGATCGGTCATCGCGACCGCCGGCGGCGGCGTACCCTTGCCGCCGAAGATGTGCCGCAGCCACTCGAAGAACGAGTAGACGACCGGCACCACCAGCAGCGTCAGCAGCGTCGACGTGATGAGCCCGCCGATGACGACGATCGCCATCGGCGCCCGGCTGCCGCCGCCCTCGCCGAGGGCCAGCGCGACCGGCAGCATGCCGAGGATCATCGCCGCGGTCGTCATCAGGATCGGCCGCAACCGGACCGGACCGGCCGCCATCAGCGCGTCGTGCGTCGACAGCCCCTCCTCCTTCTTGTGGTTCGTGTAGTCGACCAGGAGGATCGCGTTCTTCGTCACCAGGCCCATCAGCATGATGAGCCCGATGATGCCGAAGATGGACAGGTGCGCCCCGGTCACCAGCAGGCCGCCGAACGCGCCGATGACGGCGAACGGCAGTGACACCATGATCGTGAGCGGGTGGATGAGGCTGTTGAACTGCGCGGCGAGGATCAGGTAGACGAGCAGCACGGCGAGGATGGCGGCCTGGGCCATGTAGCCGAACGACTCCTGCATCATCTGGGCGTTGCCCGACGTCTCCTGGACGATGTCGGGCGGCACCACCTGCTTCGCCAGCTTCTCGACGAGCGTCGCCGCCTCGCCCTGCGAGATGTCGCCGAGGTTCGCGAGCACGGTGATCTGCCGCGTGCGCGCCTGCCGGTCGATCTCCGACGGGCCGGTGCCGCGCTTCACCTGCACGACCGAGCCGAGCGGCACGAGCTGGTTCGTCCCCGAGCGCACCGACAGGTTCGCCAAGGTCGTCAGGCTCTGCTCGTCGCGCTCCGGCAGCGTGATCTTGACGTCGTAGATGTCGAGGTCGACCGGGTCCTTGTAGTCGGTGACCTTGTCCTTCGCCGCCAGCGCGCGCAGCGTCGTCGCGATGGTGCCGACCGGCACGCCGACGTCGGCGGCCGCGGCGCGGTCGGGATCGATCTCGACCTGCGGCATGCCGGCCGTGTACGTCGAGTCGATGTCGACGAACTTCCCGGTCTTCGCCAGCGCCGCCTGCAGGTCGGTCGACGCCTTGATCAGCCGGTCCATGTCGTTCGACCGCAGGTTGAACTGCACCGCCTGCTGCTTGAAGCCGGTGTCGCCGCCGGCGAGGTCGACCTCGTTGACGGCGATCTTGATGCCGCGCTGGGTGAGCGGCTTGTAGCGCTCGCGCGCCCACGCCATCAGCTCCTGCTGCGTGTAGGCGCGCTGCGACGGCCGTACCAGGTTCACGTAGACCTTGGCGGTGTTGACCTTGCCGGTGCCGCCGCCGCCGACCTGCACGTACGTGTTGTCGACGCCGGGGATCTGGCCGCGCAGGTCGGCCGCGATCCGCTCGACGACGTCGGCCGTGTGCTCGAGCGAGGTGCCGACCGGCAGCTCGATGTCGACCGAGAGCTGCGAGCGATCCTCGCTGGGGATGAACTCGGTCTTGATCTTCGAGGCGACCGAGCAGGAGCCGAACAGGATCACGACCGCGACGACGAACGTGACGATCTTCGACAGCGTGCTGCGCAGCACGAAGCCGAGCAGCCGCCGGTAGACGTGGTCGATCGCGTCGAGCACGCGCTCGATCGCGCGCGACAGGATGAACCGCTTGCCGTGCTTCACCTTCAGGAGGCGCGCCGACAGCATCGGCGTCAGGGTGAACGACACGAACAAGGACACCAGCACCGCGACCGACACCGTCACGCCGAACTGCAGGAAGAAGCGGCCGATGAGGCCCTTCATCGTCGCCACCGGCAGGAAGACGGCGACGATCGACAGGGTCGTCGCCAGCACCGCCAGCGCGATCTCGCCGGTGCCTTGCGACGCCGCCTGGAACGGCGCCTCGCCGCTCTCGAGGTGGCGGTGGATGTTCTCGATGACGACGATCGCGTCGTCGATGAGGAGCCCGATCGACAGCGACAGGGCCAGCATCGTCATCATGTTGAAGGTGAAGCCGAGGATCTTGAGGAACCAGACCGTCGCGATGACCGACGTCGGCAGCGCCAGCGCGCTGATGAACGTCGCCCGCGGGTCGCGCAGGAAGCCGAAGATGATGACGACCGCCAGCAGCGCGCCGAGCAGGAGGTCGAACTGCACCTCGTGGAACGACTGCTGGATGTAGGGCGCGTTGTCCTGGGTGATGGTCAGCTTCGCCTGCTTCTGGGCGAGCTGCGGGGCGAGGGCGGCGAGCTCGCGCTTGACCTGGTCGGCGACCGCGACCGTGTTGGCGCCCGACGTCTTCTGCACGACGAGCGCGATCGCCGGCTTGCCGTCGACGGAGGCGTGCGACCGCTGCTCCTCCATGTCGTCCTTCACGGTGGCGACGTCGCCGACGCGCACCGCGTAGCCGGGGCCCGACACGATCGGCGCGTCGGCGATCTCCTGCAGGCTGGTGAACGCGCCCTTGGTGGTGACGACCAGCTCCTGCGTGCCCTCGGTGATGCGGCCGGCCGGCAGCTCGAGGTTCGCCCCCTGCAGCGCCATCGCGACGTCGCCGGGCGTCAGGCCGCGCGCCTGCAGGCGGGCCGGGTCGACCTCGACGTGGATCTCGCGCTCGCGGCCGCCGATGATGTCGACGGCGCCGACGCCGGGCACCCGCTGGATGCGGTCCTTGACGACGTCCTTGGCGAGCTTGGTCAGGTCGCGCGGCGACACCGACGCCGGCGCCGACAGCGCGATCGTCATGATCGGCAGCGCGCCGATGTCGAGCTTCTGGATGTTGATCGAGTCGATCCCCTTCGGCAGGTCGGCGTTGATGGCGCTGATCTTGTCGCGGACGTCCTGGGTGGCCTGGTCGCGGTTGACCGACAGCTCGAACTGGATCAGGACCTGCGTCACCGACTGGAGATTGACCGTCGTCAGCGTCTTGATGCCGGCCATCGACGACAGCTCGTCCTCGATCGGCTTGGCGACCTTGTCCTCCATCGAGGCCGGGTCGGCGCCCGGGTAGGTGACGGTCACCGTCACGAACGGGAACTCGACCGACGGGAACAGGTCGACGCCGACCTGCTTGTAGCTGAGCAGGCCGAACGCGATCAGGCCGACCGTCAGCGTGAGCGCGAAGGTCCAGCGGCGGATGAAGATGTCGATGAACGACTTCATGGCGCGCTCCTCTGGCCGGTGGCGCCTCCCCCCTTCCCGGTCCCGCCGCACGACGGCTTGACGACGTCACCCTTCGGCGCGCCGAGCGTGACCTCGGCCGCGAGCCCCGAGCGCAGCGAGCCGTCGCAGTTGTCGAGCAGCGCGGTCAGCTCGACGGTGCGCGTGCGCGGGTCGACGGCCGGCGAGATCTCCGAGACCTTCGCCGCGCGCACCTGGCCGAGCGACGGGATCGTCACCGTCACCGGATCGCCCTGCTTCACCGTCGACAGCGTCCGCTCGGGCAACTGGAACTTGAGCTCGAGCGACGACTGGTCCTGGACGACGACGACCGGCGACGGCGGCATCATCGTCGCGTACTCGCCCGCGCTCAGCAGCTTCCTGGTCACCACGCCGGTCAGCGGCGAGCGCACGACCGCGTCGCTGATCGCCTTGTCGGCCATCGCGATCGCGTTCTGGGCGCCGTTGACCTGCAGCCTGGCGCCGTCGACCTGCGACTCGAGCTGGTCGAGCTGCTGCTGGGGGACCGCGTTCTGGCCGACGAGGCCCTTGAAGCGGTCGTACTCGCGCTGCGCCGTCTTGAGCTGGAGCTGGGCGGAGGCGAGCTGGTTGGTCGCCTGCCGGCGCGCGAGCTGCGCGTCGCGGCTGTCGAGCTGGAAGAGGACGTCGCCCTTCTTGACCCGCGAGCCCTCGTCGACCTTCAGGGCGACGATCGTCCCCGACGCGCGCGGCGCGACCGAGACCTCGTCGCGGGCCTGCAGCGTGCCGGTCACGGTCGCGCTCGCGGTCGCGGTCGCCTCCGAGCCGCCGCCCGAGCCCGGGTGCTCGAAGCCCGAGCCCGGCTGGACCCCGGGCATCGCCGGCAGCGGCGCCGCGCCCGAGCCGCTCGCCGGCGGCAGGCCGGCCTTCGACGTGTCCTTCTTCTTGCAGCCTCCGCCGAGGGCGAGGGCCAGGACGGCGGGGATCGTGACCAGGGCGAGCTTGTTCATGACGACCTCACTTCTCACGACACACGGCAGTTCACGGGCCGCGCGCGAAGCACGGCGCGGCGCGCGTCACTTCGCGGCGGCGGCGGCGGGCATCGACGGGAGCTGCCCCACCGCGCGCACGAGCGCCATCCAGGCGATCAGGTACTGGTAGCGGGCGACGGTCGCCTGCGCGCGCGCCCGCGAGACCTCCGCCTCGGCGTCGATGACGTCGGTCGCCGTCGCGACGCCGCCCTCGATCTTCACCGTCTGCAGGCGGTACGCCTCCTCGGCGGCCTTGAGCGCGCTGGCGTTGACCGCCAGCGACTTCTGCCGCGTCGACGCGGTCAGCCACTTGCTGCGGACGTCGAACGCGAGCTGATCGTCGAGCGCCTGCCGGCTGCGCGTCGCGATGCGGCTCGCCGCCTTCGCCGCCGCGATGTCGTGCTCGCGCTTGCCCCAGTCCCACAGGTTCCAGTCGAGCGTCACGCCGACGAACGCCGAGTCCTTGAGCGCGACGAAGCCCTGGCCCTCGCTGTGCGTGTAGTTGCCGACCGCGAGGACGTTCGGGTAGTAGTTCGCCTTCGCCGCGTCGACGCCGACCTGCGCCTGCGTCTGGCGCGCCGCGGCCGCGCGCAGCTCGGGGCGCTGCTTCCTCGCGGCGGCCACCGCGTCGTCCTCGGTCCAGCCGAGGTCGGGCGGCGTGGTGTCGACCGGCGCCAGCGTGAGGTCGGTGCCGTCGGGCAGGTCGAGCAGGAGCGCCAGCCCGCGCCGCGCCGTCTCGGCGCTGACCTGCGCCTGGAGCACGCCGTCCTGCGCCTGGTCGCGCGCCGCCTCGAGGCGCAGCACGTCGACGTCGGCGAGCACGTGGGCGTCGCGCAGCGCGCGCACCTTGCCGAGGTCGGCCTCGAGCTGCTTGACCGACGCCTCGGCGGTCTCCTGCAGCGTCTCGGCCTGCAGCGCGCCGAGGTACGCCTCGGCGGCCTTGTAGCCGGCGTCGAGCCGCGTCACGTCGAGCTCCGCCCGCGCGGCGTCGACCCCGGCGCGGTCGCCCGCGATCAGGCGGCCGATGACGATGAGGCCGCTGATCGGCTGCGCGACGTCGACCTCGCCGGTCGCGGTGACCTGGTCGCGGACGGCGAGGCTCACCACCGGCTTCGGGCAGATCATCGGATCCGGATCCGTGCACGGCTGGCTGAAGACGATCGGCTCGTTCCAGTAGAGCAGGTTGCCCTTGGCGGAGAGGCTCGGCAGCCGCATCGCGCGGGTCGACTTCTCCTTCTCCTGGGCGGCGACGACCTGCTCCTTGCCGATGTCGACGGCGACGCTGTCGCCGGCGGCGAGCTGGATGGCCTCGGGGAAGGTCAGGGTGCGCGGCTCGGCGATGGCGACGCTGGCGCTCGCGGCGAGGGCGGCGGCAATCAGGAAAACAGACTTCACGGGCACCTCCGGAGCGGGCGGTCCATGCCGCGGCTCCTCCGATGCACTGGAGCATGATCTCGACGCATTGCCCGCGATCGCGGGCACCTTTGGCGCGTGAACGATTGTTCAGGGCCGGCCCGTCGCGAGCCGCGCCGCGTGGCCCGGCCACTGCCCCGATCGGGCGCCGTCGGGCGCCGTCACGCCGTCAGGCGCCGAGCCGGGCCTTGAGGCCCGCGTCGATCGCGTCGAGGAACCGCTCGGTCGTGAGCCAGCCCTGCTCGGGGCCGATCAGGATCGCGAGGTCCTTCGTCATCTGTCCGGACTCGACCGTCTCGACGCACACCTTCTCGAGCGCGTCGGCGAACGCGACGACGTCGGGGGTGTCGTCGAACTTGCCGCGGTACTTCAGCCCCTGCGTCCAGGCGAAGATCGACGCGATCGGGTTCGTCGACGTCGGCCGGCCCTTCTGGTGCTCGCGGAAGTGGCGGGTGACGGTGCCGTGCGCGGCCTCCGCCTCGACGGTGTGGCCGTCGGGCGTCAGCAGCACCGACGTCATGAGGCCGAGCGAGCCGAAGCCCTGCGCGACCGAGTCCGACTGGACGTCGCCGTCGTAGTTCTTGCAGGCCCACACGAAGCCGCCGTCCCACTTGAGCGCGGAGGCGACCATGTCGTCGATGAGGCGGTGCTCGTAGACGATGCCGGCCGCCTTGAACTGGTCGGCGAACTCCTCGTCGAAGACCTTCTGGAACAGGTCCTTGAAGCGGCCGTCGTAGCGCTTGAGGATCGTGTTCTTCGTCGACAGGTAGACCGGCCACTTGCGGCCGAGGCCGTAGTTGAAGCAGCTCCGCGCGAAGCCGATGATCGAGTCGTCGAGGTTGTACATGCCGAGCGCGACACCGCCGCCCGGGAAGTCGAAGACCTTGTGCTCGATCGGCTTGCCGCCGTCGGCCGGCGTGAACGTCATCGTCAGCGTGCCCTTGCCCGGCACGACGAAGTCGGTCGCGCGGTACTGGTCGCCGAACGCGTGGCGGCCGACGACGATCGGGCGGGTCCAGCCCGGGACGAGCCGCGGGACGTTCCGGCAGATGATCGGCTCGCGGAAGATCGTGCCGCCGACGATGTTGCGGATCGTGCCGTTCGGCGACTTCCACATCTCCTTCAGGCCGAACTCCTTCACCCGCGCCTCGTCCGGCGTGATCGTCGCGCACTTGACGGCGACGCCGTACTCCTTGGTCGCGTTCGCGGAGTCGACCGTGACCTGATCGTGCGTCGCGTCGCGGTGCTCGATGCCGAGATCGAAGTACTTCAGGTCGATCTCGAGGTACGGCAGGATCAGCTTGTCCTTGATGAACTTCCAGATGATGCGGGTCATCTCGTCGCCGTCCATCTCGACGACGGGGTTCTTCACCTTGATCTTGGCCATCGGCGGTTTGTAACGCGGGGCGCCCCGGGGGGCCAGACCCCAGCGGCGCCGTGGTGCGGGTGTAGACTGGCGCAGATCGCCGCACAGATCGGCGGGATCACGGGGGCAGCGTCGTGGCCCTGGAGTTGCTACCGCGAGGGTGAGGGACCGAT
The DNA here is from genome assembly GCA_035546475.1 of Kofleriaceae bacterium. GTDB lineage: Bacteria > Myxococcota_A > Polyangia > Haliangiales > Haliangiaceae > UBA2376. The sequence goes on along the minus strand of DASZXE010000451.1, from coordinate 7,001 downwards.
GCCGACGGGCGGCCTGGGCCGCGGCGCTCCTGGCGCTCGCCGCCGGCCGCGCGCGTGCGGACGACCCGGTCCCGGCGCCCGCGCCGCCCGCGCCGACGACGACGCCCGCGCCGACGACGACCGAGCCGTCCGCGCCCGCGCCGTCCACGCCCGACGACGGCCTGTCGGCGCAGGACCGCGAGCTGCTCGAGCTCGCCGCGAAGGATCCCGAGGTCATCGAGCTGTGGGACGAGCGCCCGGAGAAGCCGTACGACCGCGACACCGAGGTGCGCCTGACCGGCGAGGAGCTGGCCCGCCGCGGCGCGGTCGACCTCGCCACCGCGCTCGCGCTCATCCCCGACGTGACGGTGCGCGACGCCGGGCGCGGCGGCTGGAACGTCGACATCCGCGGCGCGCGCAAGGGCGCGGTCCGCGTCCTCGTCGACGGCGTCAGCGTGACCGACCCGTACTACGGCACGTTCGACGTCTCGACCCTGCCGATCACCGACATCGAGCAGATCCGGATCTCGACGTCGCCGGCGTCGCCGATCGACGGGCCGGGCGGGCCGGGCGGCGTCATCGAGGTCCACACCCGCGACGCGATCGGCGCGCGCGCCGTCATCGCGCGGCTGACGACCGACTCGCTGCCGACGTTCGGCGCGTCGGCGACCGGCCGCACCGCGCTCGCGCCGCACCTGGCGCTGCGCCTGTCGACGTCGGCGCTGTGGGGGCGCCGCGACTTCACGCTGCCGACGATGGCCGACCTCGGCGAGGACCGGCGGGCGACCACCGGCGCGGCGCGCCTCGAGTACCGGCGCGGCCCGCGGCGGGTCGCGCTCGACGTCTTCGTCGACGACCGCCACTACGTGCCGCCGCCCAACGAGCAGTCGGAGACCGCGACGATCCTCGTCATCGATCGCGAGACGACCGCGCGCGCGCAGGCGACGTACGACGACCAGGTCGGCAAGACGCAGCTCCAGCTCCGCGGCTGGGCGCACGCGATCGCGCGGCGGTCGCGCTGGTTCCACGACGCGGGGCTCACCGACCAGGCGAGCGGCGAGGACCTGTCGGCCCTGCGCGCGGGCGGCGTCGCCCTGGTGACGCGGCCATTCCACCACGACTGGCGGTGGGTCGCGTCGGCGACGGTCGATCACGAGGCGGCCGACGTCGACGCGCTGACCGACGGGCCGACCCTGCACAGCGAGGGCGGCGCCACGCTCCTCGAGGGCGCCGCCGGCCTGCAGTGGGAGCGGCGGACGATGCGCGTCGACGCCTCGGTCGGCGGCGCGGCGCCGATCGGCCTCGGCGCCGATCCGTGGCCGGAGGCGAAGCTGGTCGCGCGCGGCAAGCCGGTGCACGGCCTCGAGCTGATCGCGACGCTCGCCCGCAAGGGCCGCACGCCGAGCCTGCGCGAGCGGTTCGACGCGCAGAGCGGCAACCCGGCGCTCGGCCCGGAGCTCGCCAGCCACGCCGAGCTGCGCGCGGTGGCGACGCCCGCCGACGGCGTCGAGCTCGAGGCCGCGCCGTACTGGCGGCGGTCGACCGGCACGATCGTCGCCGACCCGATGACCGGCCAGCTCGTCAACCTCGGGCTCGTCGACGTCCGCGGGGTCGACACCCGCGCGCGCGTGCGCCTCGACCGCTGGGTCACCGTCGGCGGCTCGTACGAGCTGACCAGGGACCGCTCGCGCGCCGACGACGACGCCGCGTGGCGCGACGATCCGCTCGATCGGCTGCCGGATCACCAGGCGGACGTCTGGCTGCAGGGCACGCTGCCGCACGCGGTGCTGGTGACCGGGCGCGGGCGCTGGTTCGGCGCGTCGACGGACAAGGGGATGCAGCTCGACGGCTACGCGCTCGTGGACGCGTCGGTGTCGGCGGCGCTCGGCGGCGACTGGCTCGCGGTCGTCCGCTGCGACGACCTGCTCGACGCCGCGCCCGAGAGCCGCACCGGCTATCACCTGCCGGGCCGCGTCTTCTCGCTCGTCGCGCAGGGCACCTGGAAGTAGCCCGCGGGCTCCCGCTCCCGCGTCCGCTCTCGCTCCGGCTCCCGGCTCCGGCTCCGGCTCCCGCTCCCGAAAATGGCAACCATCCAGTTGCCAATCGCGCCCGCCCGCGCCATGGTATCCGCAACCTGGAGGTTGCACATGGCTGCCCTGATAGACCGGATCGAGAAGGAGATCGTGCTCGCGGCCCCGCTGTCGCGCGTGTGGGCCGCCATCGGCGACGCGCAGCAGTTCGGCCAGTGGTTCGGCGCCCGCTTCGACGGGCCGTTCGAGGAGGGCAAGGACCTGAGCGGCACCATCCAGCCGACCACGGTCGACCCCGAGGTCGCGAAGCAGCAGCAGCCCTACGCCGGCACGCCGTTCACCATCAGCGTCGTCCGCGTCGAGGAGATGCGCCGGCTCGCCTTCCGCTGGCACCCGGGCCCGCCGGGCGCCGACCCGGCGGAGCCGACCACGCTCGTCGAGCTCGAGCTGTCGGAGGTGCCCGGCGGCACGCGGCTCCTCCTCACCGAGTCCGGCTTCGACCGGCTGCCGCCCGGGCGCCGCGTGCAGGCGTTCACCGGCAACGAGGCCGGCTGGGAGCACCAGCTCCGCCTGATCCAGGCGTTCCTGCATGCGGCGTGACGCGGCCGCGCTCGCCACCGCCGCCGCCTGGCGCGCGAGCGCACCCGTCTTCGCCGCGCTCGGCGACACGACGCGGCTGCGGGTGGTCGCGCGGCTGTGCGCCGAGGGCCCGCTGTCGATCGCGCGGCTCGCCGAGGGCTCGAAGGTCTCGCGGCAGGCGGTCGCAAAGCACCTGCGCGTCCTCGAGGACGCGGGTGTGGTCACCGGCACCCGCCGGGGCCGCGAGAGCCGCTGGCAGCTCGCGCCGCGCGGCCTCGACGACGCGCGCCGCGCCCTCGACCTCATCTCGCGCGAGTGGGACGCGACGCTCGGCCGCCTGCGCGCGTTCGTGGAACGGTAGGCGAGCGGCCGGCGAGCGGTCGGCGAGCGGCCGCTGCGAGCCGAGGCGCGGCTACGCGCTCGCGGCCGCGATCGGCCACGGCGTCGGCCGCACGCCGGCCTGCCAGTTGTCGTGCCGGCCGTCCCAGTACGACAGCGCCAGCGACCCCGGGTCGATGTCGTCGAGCGTGTTCAGGTTGATGCCGACGAAGTCGCCGCCGAGCTGCGCCAGGTGGCCCTTGCTGAAGCACATGACGTGGCAGCGCTTGCAGAAGTAGCGGCAGCCGATCTCCGGGTGCCGCGTGTAGGTCGCGAGGTTCGCCTCGTCGGAGAGCAGCGTGAACGCCTCCGGCTTCACGATGCTGCCGGTCGTGCCGAGCTTCGTGCAGATGCGGCAGTTGCAGCGAGTGCCCTTGCTCGCGTCGAGCACGACCTCGTAGCGCACGTCGCCGCAGTGACAGCTTCCCTGGTGCTTCGTCGGTTCCATGGCGGTCTCCTGGTTGGATGTCCCGGGACCACCATGGCGGGTCCCGATGACAGCCTTCTGTCAGGTATGTCGCCGAAGCGTTCACGGCCCGTCAGGGCAGCGGGATCACCGTGTAGACCGAGCCGTCGCTGCCGCAGTTGTGGCCCTGCGAGTACGCGCCGATCTCGACCAGCACCTTGCGGGTCGCCGCGTCGACGTGGAGCGCCTCGAGGTAGCCGAGGTCGCCGGGGCAGGGCGTGTCGGTGCGCGTGCTCGGCCGCGGCACGAGCTTCGAGAGGTCGTGCGCGGCCACCTGCTTGCCGCCGCGCGTGACGGTCAGTCGCCGCTGCCCGAGGTCGTACGTGAACGTGACGTCGCCGACCACCAGCGACTCGCTCGGCCCCGGCGGGTCCGCGTCGGGCCGCTCGATACTCTCGAGCGTCCGCCAGCGCGCGCCGGCGAACATCGCGTTGGCGTCGGCGACCCGCTGGCGCACCTTCGCGGCGAGCGCGTCCTCCTCGGCGAAGTTGCCGGCGGCGTCGTCCTTCTGCTCGGCGTCGCTGGTCTCCTGCGCGCCGGCCAGCGGCAGCGTCCGCTTGACGGCGCCGGTCGCCCCGTCGAGCACGAGCATCCTGAGATTGAGGTAGCCGCGGCCGCCGTCGTCGGGGGCGACGAGGGCGGCGACCTCGCTGCCGTCCTCGCGGATCGCCGGCAGCCCCGGCGCGTGGAAGCCGCCGTAGGTCAGGTCGACGAGCTGCACGCCGCGCTCGCCCGGCGCCGGCGTCAGCGGCTCGGGCGGGCCGTCGATCGGGAGCGCCGCGACCGCCGCGTCGACGGGCGCCGCCGGAACTGCGGCCGCGTCGATGGCCGACGTCGGGGCGGGCGCCTGCTTCGCCGGCGCCTTCCCCTTGCCGTTGCAGCCCCAGGCGGCGCACGCCACCGCCACCGCGAGCGACCTCGACGCTGTCCGCATGGCTGGCTCATACCACGGCGCCTCGCGCCGCCTCGTGGCGGTCCCGCGTCAGCGCGAGCGCCGGCCGCCGTGCTGCGCACCGCGCCGCTGGTGGAGCTCGATCCGCGGCAGCGGCTCGCGGATCGGCGCCAGCCCTCCCTGCAGCTCCCTGGGCGCGTCCGGCAGGTCCATCGCCCCGAGCGCCTCGCGCTCGTCGGTCGGCGCGGCCGACGACGAGCCGCTGCCCGCCGAGGTCACCTCGACGTCGCCCATGATCGCCGGCGAGCCCGTCTGGCCGTCCGGCACCGCGACCTTCGCCGCCCCACGCATCGCGTAGAGCCCACCGCTCGCCGCGAGCAGCGCCGCCGTCCCCGCCGCCACCAGCCGCCGGCGGCGCCGCCGCTTCACGCCGACCGCGCAGTCCGCCAGCAGGATCGTCCCGTCCGCCCGCTGGAAGTAGCGCGCGCACAGCTTCCCGGCCTTCTCGACGATCAGCGCCTCCGCCTCGTCGCGCGTCATCGCCGACAGGTTGAAGACGTCCTTGTCGCACGCGCCGCAGTGGCGGACCCGCTCGTCGCCGACCATCGCCGACCACGCCGCCGTGCACGGCGACGCGATCCGGATGTTGTCGAGCACCGGCAGCCGCGCCCGCGCCTTCGCCTCGGCCAGGATCCGCGCCGCGTCGTCGCGCTCGCGGGTCCGTTCCGCCACCTCGGCGGCGAGCGCTTCGTGACGGGCGGCGAGGGCGGCGACATCGTCCCGGTACGCGGTCATGGGACGATCGAACGCACCAGCGCGGCGCGGGTTCTTCCGACGCCGCGCCGCGCGACACGCGGCGAATCATCCGTCGCTGCGCACGGTTCCGCCGCCCTCCGGGTCGCGACCTACCTCGCGACCGCGCTGACCGCCTGGTCGCCGCCCGCCAGCCGGGTCGCCGCGTCGATCATCTGCACGAGCTCCGCGCGCCGCGGGTCCTCGCCGGCGCCCGACTCGGCCAGCGCCCGCGCGCCCGCCCAGGTCAGCTCGCCCTTGTACTCCGAGTCGCGCAGCAGCATGCCGAACCCGGCCACGCCCGCCGCGAACCGCAGGTCGGCCGACGCCTCGTCGAGCCGCGCCGGCCCCGGCTTCGCCACCGCCGCGAGCTCGCGCGACGTCTCCTCCGCCGGCCGCTTGTACCGCACGCGCACCGTCAAGAGCTCGTCGGTCACCGCCGCCGGCGTCAGCGCGCGGCCGGTCTGGTACTTCAGCGCACCCGCCATCGCCGCCGCCGTGTCGACCGGCGTCAGCTCGTAGAGCGCCGTCACCGTCTGGCCCACGCCCAGCTCCGCCGCGTCCTTGCTGTCGTCGGTGAAGTCCTGGTCGTGCAGCAGCCGGTTCTCGTAGCCGATCAGCCGGTAGCTCGCGACCTGCGCCGGGTTGAATTCGACCTGCACCTTCACGTCCTTCGCCAGCGTCACGAGCGTCCCCGCCGACTCGGTGCCGAGCGACTTCTTCGCCTCGTCGAGCGAGTCGATGTAGCCGTAGTTGCCGTTGCCGTGGGCCGCCAGCTTCTCCATCGTCGAGTCCTTCAGGTTGCCCATGCCGAAGCCGAGCACCGTCAGGTAGACGCCGCTCCTGCGCTCGTCCTCGATGAGCCGCACGAGCGAGCCCTGGTCCGTCACGCCGACGTTGAAGTCGCCGTCGGTGCAGAGGATGACGCGGTTGATGCCGTGCGGATCGAAGCTCTTGCGCGCCAGGTCGTACGCGAGCTGGATGCCGCCGGCGCCGTTCGTCGAGCCGCCCGCCTCGAGGCCGGACAGCGCGTTGCGGATCGCGCCGCGGTCGTCGCCCGAGGTCGGCGGCAGCATCACGCCGGCCGAGCCCGCGTAGGCGACGATCGCCACGTGATCGCGCGGGCCGAGCTGGTCGGCGAGCATCGCCAGCGACTGCTGGAGCAGCGGCAGCTTGTTCGGCTCGTCCATCGAGCCGGAGGTGTCGACGAGGAACACCAGGTTGCGCGGCGGCAGGTCGGCGGCGGCGACGTCGCGGCCCTTGATGCCGACGCGGGCGATCAGCCGGCCCTGGTGGAACGGCGACGGCGCGACCTCGGTCGTGACCGCCACCGGATCATCGCCAGTCGGCTCGCGATACGCATAACGGTAGTAATTGACCATCTCCTCGATCCGCACCGCGTCCGCCGGCGGCAGCGCGCCGTCGCGCAGGAAGCGGCGCACGTTCGACAGCGACGCGGTGTCGACGTCGATCGAGAACGTCGACAGCGGCGCCTGGGCCACCTGCAGCTCCGGGTTGTCGGCGCGGTGCTCGTACTCCTCCACCGACATCCCCTCGGGCGGCGACGCCGGCGCCACCGACGGCATCGGCCGGTAGAGCGCCATCCGCTGCGGGGACGAGGCGTACAGGCCGCCGCCGCAGCCGGCGAGCGCGGCGAGGGAGAGCAGGGCATACGCGGACCGGGACGACCTCCGGCACGACCGGTTTGCACGGGCGAACATGCGGGCCTTTCCGCCGCGCGGCGGCGCGGCACGCCGGATCAACGCCGCTCGCCGCCGGCCCTTACGCCCGATGGTCGCCTGCGGCCCGGCGTTCCGCTACCGTGGCCGCGAGCCGCTGCTCGACGCTCCGCCCGAGCCGCCTCGCCCGGCTCGTCGCCGACCGC
>DASZXE010000450.1:0-4189 GCA_035546475.1 Kofleriaceae bacterium | reverse complement strand
CGGCGGTGCGCGCCGCCGCGGCCGACGCCGCCGGCGCCCGCCGCGATCGCAACGCGGTGCCGGCGTTGCTCGCGCTCCTCGACCGCGGCGAGACCCAGGCCGCCCTCGCGCTCGGCGCCATCGCCGACGCCGATCTCGCGCGCACCGTCGCCGAGCACTTCGGCACCGCGCCGGATCCGACGCTGGCGAAGTGCCTCGGCGCGATGCTCGTCCGCAAGGACTTCGCCGCCGAGCCGGCGCGCCTCGAGGTCGTGCGCACCCTCGCCAAGATGGACGGCACGCAGGTGATCGCGGCGCTGTCCGACTACGTCGACGCCACCCCGGCGACGCCGCCCACGCAGTCGCGCAAAGAGGCCGAGGACGCGCTCAACCAGAAGCTGGAGGACAAGTGATGCATCGCAAGCTGTCGGCCGCCACGGCCGCGGTCGCGCTGGCCTGCTCCGCCGTCGCCACGCTTCTGGCCGCGTGCGGCCCCAAGAGCGTCTTCAACCTGAGCGCCAAGGACAACGATCCGCCGGCGCTCGCCCGCGCGCTCGCGCTGCGCACGCTGCCGAGCCAGCCGGGGCCGCTCAACAGCCGCCACACGCCGCTCGTCTTCGCGGTCGCGACCGGCTCGCCGCGCCAGCTCATCGCGTTCGACCTCGCCGCCGGCAAGCCGCTGTGGTCGATCGACGCCGACATCGAGTCGCGCGTCGTCGTCGCCGGCGACCTCGTCGTCGCCCGCGAGGGCAAGGGCGTCACCGTCCGCAACCTCTCGGACGGCGGCGTCCGCGCGCAGATCGCCATCCCCGGCGACCTCGTCGGCGCCACCACCGACGGCGACCAGGTCTACGCGGTGTGGGCCGGCCAGCACGGCACGACGCCGGAGTGGACGATCGCCGCGTTCACGCCCGACGGCGCGATGCGCTGGCACGACGAGTCGCCCGGCGCGCTCGGCGCCCCCGCCGCGCAGGGCGGCCTCGTGCTGCTGCCCTTCCTCAAGCAGTGGCTCTCGATCCTCGACGCGAAGCACGGCAACCAGCTCACCCGCATCCGTGGCGTCGACGAGGAGATCGGCATGCTGCGGGTGACCAGCGACGCCGCGTTCTTCGGCTCCGGCTCGGGCGTCTTCCGCCTCGACGAGCGGGCGGCCGCCGGCACCCGCGCGGGCGGCACCTACGGCCACGCGGTGCTGCCGCCGGAGCTGGCGAGCGCCGACTACGGCCGCGACGTCTTCGACCCGGTGCAGGACGGCTACTCGGCGTTCGACCGCAAGCGCGTGCTGTGGCGCGCGCAGCCGGGCGGCGACGGCCCGATGCGGTTCACCGACGACATCGTCGGCGTGCACTTCTTCCGCTTCATCTTCGGCCTCGGTACCGACGGCTCGCTCAAGTGGGCCTACAGCCAGCCGCGCGTCGAGCTCGTCGCGTCGGAGCACGCCGGGACGGTGCTGGTCGGCGTCGCCGCCGACGGCGCCGTGGTGGCGCTCGATCCGCCGACCGGGGCGGTGCGCGCGCAGCTCTCGATCCAGGCGAAGGCGCCGCTCATCGGCGCGACGTTCGACTGCGACGGCTGGGCGCCGACCGGCAGCGGCGAGGCGCCGGCGACGCTGCAGGCGCTGGTCGCGATCGCGCGCGACCGCGACGCCCGCTTCGAGGGCATCAAGCAGTACGCGGTCGCGTCGCTGGCGAAGCTCGAGGGGCCCGACGTGACGCGCGACCTGCTCGCGATCGTCCAGGACCCGCGCACGCCGGCGAAGCTGTCGGAGACGGTCGTCAACCTCGTCATCGCGCGCAAGGACCCGCAGGGGCTGCCGGCGCTGCTCGCCGCGCTCGCGCCGCAGCGCGACTACATCGAGGGCACCGGCCCGATCGCGGTGTCGGTGGTGGCGCGCGCGCTCGGCGCGCTCGGCGACCGCGACCTGAGCGCGGATCAGCGGGCGCAGGCGGTGACCGCCCTGACCGCGCAGCTCGACGATCCGGCGACGCCGCCCGGCGACCGCCTGGAGCTGGTGAAGGCGATGATCGCGATCGGCAAGGGCGGCGAGCGGCCGCGCCTGCGCCGCGAGCTGGTGACGTACCGCGCCGATCCCGAGCTCGGCGTCGACACCGAGCTGATCGCGACGCTCTGCCAGGCGCTGGCGGCCGGTGACCAGCAGGACCGCGAGACGCTGCGGATGATCGCCGAGGACCCGCGCTCGATCCCGCAGGTCGCGACCGCTGCCAAGGCCGCGCTGGGCAAGTAGAGGTGGACGTCGGCCCGGGAGCTGACCGAGGGGCCGGCCGCGAGGCAATGGGGACTCGAGCGCCGCGAGGACAGGGGCATCCCCGCGACCGAGCGGCCGCGCTGCGCAGCACGCGATCCGCCTCCGGGCAAGGCCCGGCGAAGGCGTAACCGCGCGCACGCAAGGGCGCGGCGGATCGCTCCGCGCGAACCGCGCGAGCAGGCCCCGAGATAGCTGATCGATTGACACGGCGAGGAGCGGCGGTCAGGCTCCGCTCGTGGCCGCACGGCGCTTCCGGATCCTCGTGTGTCGGGGGCCCGAGTGTGGTGACCGTCGAGGCTCGGCGGCGATCCACGCCGCGTTCGCCGCCGAGATCCAGGCGCAGGGCGTGTCGGACCGGTGCGAGCTGGCGATCCAGAGCTGCTTCGGCCGGTGCACGCAGGGGCCGAACACGCTCGTGCGCGAGCTGCCGGCCGGACCGGCCGCGCCGCCGCGCTTCGCCCTGGCCGATCTGCCTCCGCGGCACGGCGGCGGGCAACGGCTGGCCACGGCGCTGTATAGTCGGCTCGATCCCGGCAAGGTGGCCGCGATCGTCGCGCACCACGTGGTCGGCGGACGCGTGCTGACCGCGTACGTCGAACAGCCCGAGCCCGTCGCGCCCGCGCCCGTCCCGCCCGATCGGTCCGGAGAACACCGCTGATGCCCATGTCGAAGGTCGCCGTCGCCGCGCTCGCAACTGCTCTGCTCGCCGGCGTCGCGGGCCCCGGCTGCAAGAGCGACAAGCCGCGCGACACGCCGGAGACGCTGGCGAAGCTCGCCGACTGCACGGCCCAGGCCGGCAAGCTCGCCGACAAGGACCGGCTGATCGAGAGCTACGAGGGGGAGATCGCGCGGCTCAAGCTCGCCGCCGGCGGCACCAGCGTGCAGTACACGTTCGTGCTCGACGGCGACGCGTGGGCCATGAAGTCGAAGACGTCCGGCGGCAGCGGCACCGGCCGTCCGATCGACGACAAGACCGCCGACGTGCTGGCCAACGAGTTCATCGACCTCGTCGGCAGGTCGCGGCCGCCGGTGCAGAAGTGCTACGAGCAGGCGCTGAAGAAGAACGCCGCGCTGCAGGCGCGCACGGTGCGGCTGCAGGTGTCGGCGACGTTCGGGGCGAACGGCGGCTTCAGCAAGGCGTCGTTCTCGCCCGACCTCGGCGACGCGTTCGACGGCTGCATGCGCGCGGTGGCGGGCAAGTGGAAGCTGACCGCGTCCGGCTCGCCGGCGACGTTCCAGGCGACCGTCACCCTGTCGCCATCGTGAAGCGGGGCCGGCCATGATCCCGCGGCGCGTGGTGCGCGACCTTGAGCGGCAGCTCGCGCGCGAGCCGGGCAACCTGACGGTGCGGGTGACGCTCGCGGCGGCGTACCGCGAGCTGGGTCGGACGGTGGAGTCGGTCGAGCAGTACCGCGCGGTGGCGGGCGCCTACCTGCACGAGGGGCGCGCCGACGAGGCGATGGCGGCGTGCGCGAGCGGGCTGGCGATGGCGCCGGACGACCGCGAGCTGCGGGCGCTCGACGAGCGGGCGCGGGCGGTGCGGACGATGCCGGTGAAGCCGCCAGTGAAGGCGGGCGGGGCGGGGAGCGGCGCGGCGGGGAGCGGGGCGGCGGGGCCGATGACGGGGCCGATCGTGCCGCCGGCGGCCAACGCCTCGGGGCCGGTGGTGGCGCCGGTGGCGATGCGCGCGGCGGAGCGGAGCGCGTCGGCGAGCGGGACGGATCTGGAGACGCCGCTGCCGCCGCCGATGGCGCTGCACGACTCGATCGACAGCCTGGTCGGGCTGCCGGTCGGCGTGAGCACGTCGGAGGAGACGCGCGAGCTGTCGCTGCCGCCGGTGCCGCCGCCATCGTCGGCGCCGGTGAGCGGGCGGACGCTGCTCGGGCCGGCGGCGTCGAGCGGCGCGCCGGCGTCGGGCTCGCTGCCGAGGCTGCCGCGGCTGTC
>DASZXE010000449.1:0-4987 GCA_035546475.1 Kofleriaceae bacterium | reverse complement strand
CCGCGACGGTGGCGGCGCCGGCGACGACGCGCGCCGGCGCGGGCTCGCGTCGGTCGTGCACGCCGGCCGGCTCGAGACCGTCGCGACCGCGCCGACCCTCGTGCTCGACGGCGCCCACAACCCGCACGGCGCGCGGGCGCTCGGCCGCTACCTGGCGGCCCGCCCCGAGCGGCCGCGCGTGGTCGTGCTCGCGGTCAGCGCCGACAAGGACGTCGACGGCCTCGTCGCCGGCGTCGCCACCGCCGCCGACGCGATCGTCTGCACGCGCTACGACCAGCCGCGCTCGCTCGGCCCCGACGCGCTCGCGGCGCGCGCCCGCGTGCACCACGACCTGGTGGACACGGCGCCGGATCTCGCCGCGGCCGTCGTGCGCGCCCGCCGGCTCGCCGGGGCGCGCGGCCTCGTCGCCGTGGCCGGCTCGCTCTACGCGGTCGCCGAGGTCCGCCCGCGCTTCGTGCCGATGCCGATCGATCCGGTCCGCGTCGGCGATCCCGCCCCCCGCCGGCCCTGAGCGCGGCGCGCTCGGGCGGACCTCGGCCTCGCCGCCCGCCTCGGTCCCGGTCGTCCCCGCGTCTCGGCGCGGCGGCGTCCACCTTTGGAACGGGCGGCGAACGCGCGCGCGCGACCGCGTCGTCGGCGGCGGCCGGGCGGCGGGCAGCACGAATTTTGCCCCGGCCGGCGGCGCCCCGTAGGATCCGCTCATGAAGCGTGTCGCGCCGGTCGCCGTCGTCGCCGCCCTCGGTCTCGCCGCGGCGCCGGCCGTGCGCGCGCAGGACGGCACGAAGCCGACCCCGCGCGCCGAGGACGACGACACCGACCAGGACCAGGCGGTCGAGCCGCACCCCGAGGGCGTCTACGGCGGCGTCGACCCGAGCGAGCCGACCGGCCCCGACAAGGTCAGGCACAAGGACGCCGGCGCGAAGAACACGCTGCACTGGATCGGCTTCCAGCAGCAGGCGTCGTCCGCCGACGTCTTCCTGCAGGCGGCGCAGCCGTTCACCGTCGAGCAGCACGTCGAGGGCGCGACGCTCGTCGTCAGCATCAGCGGGCTCACCAAGCTCGGCCTCAACGTCCGCCGCCCGCTCGACACTCGCTACTTCGACGGGCCGATCGTCCGCGTCACCGCGAAGGCGCGGCGCGCCCACGGCAAGCGCAAGGGCCACCCGGCGGTCGCCGCCGGCATCGACGTGACCATCACGTTCCGCGACGGCAAGCCGGTCCCCGGCGACCTGCGCACGGCGACCGAGGCCGACGGCATGTTCTACGCGTACCTCACCTTCGCCGGCGGCCCGACGACTCCCGAGCCCCCGGCGCCCGGCACCGGCACTGTCATCCCGATCCCGCCGTCCGAGCCGGAGTCGCAGCCGGCCACGCAGCCCTCGCCGGCGCCGGCGAGCCAGCCGTCCACGCCCTGACCCGCGCGCCTCCTCGACCGCCGCCGACATGAACGCCGCGGCCGCCGGCGGTCACTCATCGGCATGCGCGGGCCGAGGGCGCGGGCCATGAGGTGTGGTCGCGTCGGGTCGACGAGCCGGCGGTGGCCCGCCATCGCCGGCGCGCTCGCCGCCGTGCTCGCAGCGAGCTGCCGCCCGTCCTCATGGGCGGGAGCCGATGCTCGCCCTCCCGGCGATGCGGCACCGACAGACGGCGCTGTGCTGGACGCGGTGCGGGACGCGACGCGCGCCGGCGACGCGATCGCGGACGACGCGCCGGTCATCGATGCGCCCGTCGTGGCGCTGACCGACGCCACCGTCGATGCGCCGGTCGATGGAGCGATCGACGGACCGATCGACGGAGCGATCGACGGAGCGATCGACGCTGCTGTCGACGCACCGATCGACGCGGCGGTCGACGCGCCGACTGACGCCAGGTCGAGCACCTCGGGCGGGACGGACACGCCCGTCGATGCTTCGTCCCACGACGCCGCGACCGACGCCAGGTCCAGCAGCTCGGTCGGCACCGATGCGAGCCCGTCGGACGCAAGCAGCTCGGTCGGCACCGATGCGCCGCTCGCCGACGCGGGCCTGTTCGACGCCGGCCCGCCCGATGCATCGCTGCCGCCCGCCGCGCTCGCGCCGCTCGGCCCGTTGAACATCATCGGCTACAACGACGTGGGGTCGATCCAGGCGGTGCCCGGCGATACCGGTGGCGGTGTCTTCCTCTGCAACAACGACGGCATCGCGCCCGACGGCCATTCCTACATCGTGCGCGCCTTCCGCAACGGCGCCCACCGCGGCGTCCAGACGCGTCCCTTGTGGTGCGACGACGTCGCTGCGATCGACCACGACCACGTCGCGGCTTCCCAGATGGTGCAGGGGCCGTTCCAGCCCCAGCGCGGCCGCTTCACGCGCGCCGACTTCGCGGCGATGACGCTCTCGTCGGTGGACCTGGCCAGCGAGAATGACCCCACGCGCGCGTACCGGATCCAGGGGTTCTCCGGCGGCTTCCTGGTCGGCGGCGTGGCAGGGCCGCCCGGGGCTCCCGCGTGGACGCGCTCCGTCGTCTGGCGGCTCGACGACAGCGGTGCCGTCGTCGCGACGCACTCGTCGCCGTATGGCGGCGCCACCGGCCTGCTGGTCCTGCCCGCAGCGGGAGGCGTCACTCGCTACGTACGGCTCGATGATCCGCGGACCGTGTCGACCGTCGAGCTCGCCACCGGTGCGGTCGTCGACACGGTGACCGTGCCGCTCGACAGCATCCACCAGCTCGCCCTCGGGCGGACGGGGCCGATCGCGATCGGCGAGGTGGGCGGCGTGCTCGGCGTGGTGCCGCTCGGCTCGTCGGTGCCGACCATCGTGCCGGAGGTCGCCAACGGTTGGCCGATTGCCGTCGACAACGAGCACCGCGTCGTGGCAGCGACCTCCGGCGAGGCCGGGCACACCATCAACGTGTACCGGATCGACGACGCTCGCTTCGACGGCGTCGATGGCCAGAGCCGCCTCGATCCCAGCCTGGGCCCCGGTGGCCATATCCGTCTCGCCTTGGAGATGGCATGCCAGTTCCCGATCCCACCCGGATGCTCGCCCGACGGCTACCATCCTTACTTCGTCGACGCGCTCGGCTTCGACGCGCAGGACGAGCTCGTGGTGGCGGGGCAGTTCTACGCGATCTACCCGACGGACACCGCCGCGGTCCTCGGCTGGTTCGCGCTGCCGCCCTGAGGCTCGGCGCGAGGCGGGTCAGGTGGCGAGGCCGGGGGCGGGGAAGCGGGCGGTGAGCTCGCGGACCTCGCCGCGGATGCGGGCGAGGAGCGCGGTGTCGGCGGGCGCGGCGGCGACCGCGTCGATCCAGGCGGCGACCTGCGCCATCTCCGGCTCCTTCATGCCGCGGCTGGTGACCGACGGCGTGCCGAGCCGGATGCCGGACGGATCGAACGGCTTGCGCGGATCGAACGGCACGGTGTTGTAGTTGCAGCAGAGGCCGGCCGCGTCGAGCGCCTTCGCCAGCGGCTTGCCGGCGGTGCCCTTGCTGGTGACGTCGACGAGCACGAGGTGGTTGTCGGTGCCGCCGGTGATGACGCCGAAGCCGCGCTCGAGGAGCCCGGCCGCCAGCGCCTTCGCGTTGGCGATGATCTGGCGCGCGTACGCCTTGAAGGCGTCGGTCGAGGCCTCGTGCAGCGCGACCGCGATGCCGGCGGTCGTGTGGTTGTGCGGCCCGCCCTGCAGGCCGGGGAAGACCGCGCGGTCGAGCGCCTTCGCGTGCTCCGCCTTGCAGAGGAGCAGCCCGCCGCGCGGCCCGCGCAACGTCTTGTGCGTCGTCGACGACACGACGTCGGCGACCGGCACCGGCGACGGGTGCGCGCCGGCCGCCACCAGGCCGGCGATGTGGGCGATGTCCGCGACGAAGATCGCGCCGACCTCGCGCGCGATCGAGGCGAAGCCCTCGAAGTCGATCGTGCGCGGGATCGCGGTGCCGCCGGCGAACAGGAGCTTCGGCCGTTCCTTCAGCGCGAGCTCGCGCACCTGATCGAGATCGATGCGGTGGGTGTCGGGTCGCACGCCGTACTGCGCGGCGCGGAACCAGGCGCCGGTGATCGACACGTTCCAGCCGTGGGTCAGGTGGCCGCCGGCCGGCAGCGCCATGCCCATGACGGTGTCGCCCGGCTTGAGGAACGCGAAGTAGACGGCGAGGTTCGCCGGCGAGCCGGAGTACGGCTGCACGTTGGCGTGGTCGGCGTGAAACAGCGCCTTCGCGCGATCGATGCAGAGCTGCTCGACGCGGTCGATGACCTGCTGGCCCTCGTAGTAGCGCTTGCCGGGGTAGCCCTCGGAGTAGCGGTTGGTGAGCACGGTGCCGGTCGCGGCGAGCACGGCCGCCGACACGTAGTTCTCCGACGCGATGAGCCGGATCGACTCGCGCTGCAGCTCCTCCTCGGCGGTGAGCAGCGCGGCGAGCTCGGGGTCGGTGGCTTGGACCGTGTCGGCCTGTCTGGACATCGTGCGCACTCTACCCATGAACGGCCCGCGCCGGCACCCGCGCGGTCAGCCGCGGAGGTGATCGGGCAGGGGCTCGCGCGCGGCGCGCCAGAGGAGCGGGTCAGCCGCGGTCAGGTGCGGAGGTGATCGGGCAGGGGCTCGCGCGCGGCGCGCCAGAGGACCGGGATGCCGGCGACGCCGACGGCGCCGGCGACGATGCCGCCGACCATGGCGCAGGTGGTGTCGACGTCGCCGCCGGCCTCGCAGCAGCTCCACAGCGCGCGCTCGTAGTCGTCGAGGGAGCCGAGCGCGCACCAGAGGGCGAACGGGACGGTGTCGGCCGCCATCACCTGGCTGCCGTTGCCGAGGAGCTCGGCGGCGCGCTCGACGTCGTCGCCGACGCGCTCGACGAGCGGCAGGCGCTCGCGGACGCGCCCGGGCGGCGTGCGATCGACGACGGCGGCGAGGATGCGGCCACGGTCGCGCTCGCCGGCGAACACCGCGGCGGCGGCGACCGCGATGGCGACGGCCCCGGCCGCGCCGTCGGCGTGCGCGTGGGTCGGCGCCGCCGA
>DASZXE010000448.1:0-2441 GCA_035546475.1 Kofleriaceae bacterium | reverse complement strand
CGAACAGCTTGGCGACCGTCTTCGGCGCGAGCGCGAGCGCGGCGGCGATCGACGACAGCCGCGGATCGTCGCGGCCGGGGCTGGACGGTGGCGACGCGCCGGCCGCCGCGCTGGCCGGCTGGAGCCCGGCGTCCCCCACCGGCGGCGGCGTGCTGGGGCTCGCGCGGCGCGCGCCCGCCACCTCGCCGAGGTCGTCCGGCGCGCGGAACCGGCCTGGCGCGAGGTTGAGCCGCGCGGTCCGCTCGACGACGTTCTCGAGCTCGCGCACGTTGCCGCTCCACGGCCGCGACAGGAGCGCGAGCACGAAGCCGATCGGCAGGCCCGGCCGTCCGCCCGGCTCGGCGTCGAGCCACGCCAGCTCCGGGTGCTCCGCCATCAGCCGGCCGAGGAAGTGGACGAACAACGCCGGCACGTCGAAGCGGCGGTCGGCCAGCGCCGGCACCCGCAGCACGTGCGCCGCGATCCGGTGGTAGAGGTCCTCGCGCAGGCGCCCCTCGGCGACCTCGGCGGCGAGGTCGCGGTGCGACGCGGCGATCACGCGCAGGTCGACCGCGCGCCCGCGGGTCGCGCCGACCGGCACCACCTCGCGCTCCTGCAGCACGCGCAGGAGCTTCGGCTGCACGGCCCGCGGCAGCTCGCCGAGCTCGTCGAGGAACAGGCTGCCGCCGTCGGCCGCCGCGAAGACGCCGGGCTCGTCCTTGAGCGCGCCGGTGAACGCGCCCTTCAGGTGGCCGAAGAGCGTGCTCTCGACGAGGTGATCGGGCAAGGCCGCGCAGTTGACGGCGACGAACGGTCCGTCGGGCCGCGCGCCGTGGCGGTGGACCGCGCGCGCGACCAGCTCCTTGCCGGCGCCGGTCGGGCCGTGGATGAGCGTCGGCCGCGTGAACGCGCCCGCCGCCCGGATCTCGTCGCGCAGGAGCCACATCGCCTCGCTGTCGCCGACGAGGCCCATCCGCTCGGCGCCCGGCGGCCGCGTCCGGCCCAGCTCGAGGCCGAGCGCGATCCGCTCGCCGATCACGACCACCGCCCCCGGCGCCGCCTCGGTCGGGCGCTCGAGCGGCATCGCCTCGGGGCCGTGCGCGGGGACGAGCAGCGCCATCGCGCGGCGCGCGCTCGCGATCGGCTCGAGCTCGAACACGCCGGTGTCGGGCCGCCAGCGCACGCGGAGCTGCTCGCGGCTCACCGTCGGATCGTCGATGCCGCGGGCGAGCGCGGCGGCGCCCTCGCCGGTCGACACGAAGGTCGGCGACGCGCGCCCGACGGTCAGCCAGCCCGCGGTCGGCACCGCCGCGCGGTCGCCGATGCGCACGAGCTGGCCGTGATAGAGCATGCGCAGGCGCGGCTCCTCCGGGATCCCGTGGTGCGACGACAGGGTCGCGTGGGTCAGCTCGTCGACCGTCTCGGTGATGCTCACGACGGTTCCTCCGCTGCGCATGGGGCCTTCACGGCTCACCGTCCCGCCGGGGGCGCCGCCGGAAGGCAGACGTCCACACGAGGCTGCGGACGCCCCGGGTCATGGTGGACCGCCCGCGCGAGCGCTCGCGGACCCACGCCAGCCGGGCGGGAGCACGAAGGCGTGGCGGGCCGCGAGCTCGCTTGCCTCGTCCTCGAGATCGAGGGTGAGCTTGCCGAGGTCGCGGGCGGCCTCGAGGCAGAGCCAGCGGTGGTGCGGCGTCGAGCGGGCCGCCGATCGCGTCAGCGCGCGGGCCAGCGCGCGCTCGGCGGCGGCCGGGCGGCCGGCGGCGTGCTCGAGCAGCGCCACCGCGCGGTCGCCCATGCACGGGTGATCGAGGACGCCCTTGTCGGCGAGCCAGCGCGCGCGCGCCATCGCCTGCCTGCGATCGGCCGGCGGCAACTGCCGGCCGGCGGCCAGCGCGAGCGCCGGCTCGAGCGACTCCAGCTTCCAGCTGCTGCGCGACAGGCCGATGAGCCACGCGCCGGTCTCGCGCATCACCCGCTCGCCCTCCGGCATGCCGGCGAGCGCCTCGGTGAACTGCCCGCGGCCCGCGCGCACGAACATCTCGCCCATGTGCAGGAGCCCGTGCAGCGCCGACCGCGGCTCGGCGGGCACCAGCGCCCGCGCCTCCGCGAGATCGTCGACGGCGGCGTCGACGTCGCCGCGCACGAGGTAGGCCCGCGCGCGGAGCAGCCGCGCGACGACCGTGGTCATCAGCGTGTTGCCGCGCTTGGCGATCTCGCCCTCGGCGAAGCGGATGATCTCGTCGTACGCGCCGCTGAAGTAGAGGATGAACAGGTGCTGGCCGCGGGCGCGGTTGCCCTGGTAGCTGTCGCGCATGCCGTGGCGCGCGACGCCGGCCAGCGCCGCCTCGCTGGTCTTGCACGCGCGCGCGAAGTCGACCGGCAGCCACGCCATCGACCGGTTGATCTGCACGAACTCGACGCCGAGCCAGACGCCGTGGGCGCGGGCGATCTCCTCGGCC
>DASZXE010000447.1:0-7587 GCA_035546475.1 Kofleriaceae bacterium | reverse complement strand
GTTCGCCGCGGGCGCCGGCCGGCACGGAGCGCGCGAGTGAAGCAGGGGGCGCGCGCGGCCGTTCGCGGCGGTGCGGTCCGCGGCGTGGCCGGCGCGCTGGTCGCCGCGGCGCTGCTGGCCGGCTGCCTGGTGCGCTACATCGTCGGGCCGCACCTGACCGGCACCTGCGCCGGCGCGTGCGACCACTACCTCGGCTGCCGGCGCGAGGCCGACCGCGACGGCTCGGTGCGCCGCGCGTGCCAGGCCGAGTGTCCGGACGTCTTCACCGACCGCGACTCGCTCATGGCCTTCGAGAGCCTGTCGTGTCCCGACACCGTCGAGTTCGTCGAGGGCCCGTCGCGCCACCCGCCCGGCACGCGCTCGCCGGCGTCCGCCTCCGCCTCCGAGTAGCTCAGCCGTCGATCGCCGCCCGCAGCCACGCCGGCAGCTCGGCGGCGCCGTGGAGCTTGCCCTCGCGAAACTCGCAGACGAGTCTGGCGGGCGCCCCGTCCACGCCGTTGTCGTAGACGAGCACGTTGTCGAAGACGGCGATGGCGAGCCGCAAGTTGGCGAGGCTTCCCGCGTAGATCTCGCGGATGCGATCAGGCGGCGCGCTGTGGCCGCCCAGTAGCGCGCGGCCGATCACCCGCCGCACGTTGAGCTCGACGTCCGGTGTGGCGACGAAGATCATGCGGGTCGCGAAGCCGGCCGCCTTGGCGGTCGCGGCCTGCCGGATCGCGATGTCGGATCGCAGGGTCGTCTCGACGGCGAAGCTCGACCGCGTCGCGGTGTGATAGGCGATGAAGGCCTCGCACTCGGCTTGTGCCTGCGTGCGCACGGCTGGAGGGATGCCGATCGACGAACCGTGGAGCTCGCGGCAGCGGTCATCGACGTTGAACGAGGCGTGACCGGACTCCGCCACCGGGAACACGGCGGACTTTCCGCTGCCGGACGGGCCGGCCACCACGACCATCACCGGCCCCGACATGGTCAGACGTCGCTGCGCGAACCCGGCTGCATGTCGGCGGGGAGGTCGACCAGGATGTTCCCCTGATCATCGATCAAGCCAGCGCGACGGAGCTCCGCGCTCTGGGCCAGCACGCGCGGCATGTTCCGCGCGATGGAAGCCTCCGCCCAGGCGCGCAGCTCGTCGGCGCCGGCCGCGAGCTCCTCGTCCCTCGTGCGTGGGCGGATCACGGCGGAGAGGATATGGGCCTCGCGCACGTGCTGCAGGTCCGCGTGCTCCGAATGGACGCGGATCGCCTTGTTGACGGCCTCCAGCCACAGCGCGACCGCGGCCGTGGGCGCGAGCTCGAGACGATCGCCACCGGGGGCATCCTTGAAGGCACCTCGCCGCACGATCTCGACCTCGATGGTGCCGTCGTCGTGACGCGTGATCCGCGCGATGTCCGCGCTCGACGGCGACGTCTCCATCGAGATCGCGTGCCGCGCGTCCTCCCGCAAGCTCACGGTCGCGGCCCCGACCAGCGTCACGGCGTCCTCGCGGACACCGTGCTCATCCACCAGCTCGACGCAGGCGCTCGGGGGCACGAGCGCAGCGTAGCACGCGGGTCAGCGGGGGCGGCGGGGGGCGAGCGGGCGAGGGCGCGAGGGCGGCGGGCCGCTGCGGCGGAGCGGGTGGCGGTGCGCGTCGGCGGGATCGCGGTCCTCGCGATCGGACGGCGCGTCGCGCGACGGCGGGCCGGGCGCGCGCGAGATCTTCGCCGTGCGCACCGTGCGATCGGGATGGTCCTTCGGCGGGCGCGCGGCCGACAGCTCGAAGCGATCGGCCGCGTATGCCGCGATCTCGAAGCGGGTCTCGTGCGAGAGCACGCGGATCGCGCCGATGTCCGCCTTCGTGATGCCGCCGCGCGTGCAGATGACCGGGATCAGCCAGCGCGGATCGGCCTGGCGCATGCGGCCGACGTCGATGCGGAACCAGACCGGCGGGCCGGCGTCGCCAGCCCCCTCCGCCGAGGGCCCGCGCGCAGCCGCGCCGTGCGAGGGCCGCGCGCCGCGCGGCGGCGGCGGCGTGATGATCGACAGCTCCTCGGGCGCCGGCAGCCGCGAGCGGTGCCAGCGGATGAGCACCAGCGCCAGCTCCTCGGCCGGACGCTCGGCGAGCAGGGCGCGCGCCGCCGCCCGATCGTCGTCGGTGGCGTCGGCGGCCATCGTCGCCAGCTCCGCCGCCAGCCGCGTCTGATCGGCGGCACGGATCTGCTCCGCCGTCGGCGGCGCGACCCAGCGCGGCGTGATGCCGGCCATCGAGAAGAGCTGCTCGACGCGGCGGCGCGCCGGCACCGGCGCCAGCATGATCGCCGTGCCCTTGCGCCCCGCGCGCCCGGTCCGCCCGCTGCGGTGCTGCAGCACCTGCGCGTTCTGCGGCAGGTCCGCGTGGACGACCAGGCCGAGGTCCGGCAGGTCGAGGCCGCGCGCCGCGACGTCGGTCGCGATGCACACCCGCGCGCGGCCGTCGCGCAACGATTGCAGCGCGCGCGTCCGCTCGTTCTGCGACAGCTCGCCCGACAGCGCCACCACCGCGAAGCCGCGCTCGTTGAGGTTCGCCGCCAGGTGGGTCACGCCCTCGCGGGTCGCGCAGAAGACCAGCGCGCCGGCCGCCTCGGCGAGGCGCAGCACGTTGACGACCGCCAGCTCGCGCTCGCGCGGCGCGATCAGCATCGCCTGGTAGTCGATGTCGCCGTGCGGCGTGCCCTCGTCGCCGATCGTGATGCGCAGCGCGTCCTTCGTGTACTGCTTCGCGAGCGAGAGGATCGGGCGCGGCAAGGTCGCCGAGAACATCAGCGTGCGCCGCGTGGCCGGCGTCGCGTCGAGCAGCGCCTCCAGCTCCTCCTTGAAGCCGAGGTCGAGCATCTCGTCGGCCTCGTCGAGGACGACCGCCTGCACCTCGGCGAACGACACGTGCTGGCGCTCGAGGTGGTCGCGCAGGCGGCCAGGCGTGCCGACGACGATCGTCGCGCCCTTCGACAGCTCCCAGGCCTCGCGGCGGATGTCCATGCCGCCGACGCAGGCGACGATCGAGGCGCCGGTCGGCGCGTAGAGCCACGCCAGCTCGCGGCGCACCTGCAGCGCGAGCTCGCGGGTCGGCGCGATCACGAGGCCGCGCACCGGCCCGCGGTCGAAGCGCGCCGCCTCGCCGAGCAAGGTCGGCGCCAGCGCGAGGCCGAACGCGACGGTCTTGCCGGAGCCGGTCTGTGCGGAGACCAGCAGGTCGCGGCCGGCGGCGTCGGCGGCGAGGATGGCCGCCTGCACCGGCGTCGGCGTGGTGTAGCCGCGCGCGGCCAGCGCGCCTCGCAGCCCGGCGTGGGCCTGGTCGAACGTCATGCGTCCGTGTAGCCGGCCGGCGCCGATCGCACAAGCTGCGTGTCCGTGAACCGGACCGCGGGCGAGACGGCGCCGTCACGCGACCGTGATATACCGCGCGCCATGTCGACGATCCGAACCAGCCTGTCCGCCAAGCGGATGGCCAAGGCGCTCACTCGCGTCCACGTCGCGCAGCTCCAGGTCGCCGATCGCTACAAGGGCGACTCGGGCGCGCGCCAGCCGGTACACACCGTCTACGGCGGCGCCCACCTGTTCACGTCGGACACCGCCCGCAAGCTCGGCGAGCTGGCGGTGCGCTCGTTCGAGGCGTACGCGGCGGACGCCGGCCGGTTCGCCGACGTGCTCGGCATCGCGCCGAACCTGGCGAAGACGGTCCACGAGCGGGTGCTCGCCAAGCTGCAGCGCGAGGCGGTCGAGGACTTCCGCATCGACTTCGAGGACGGCTACGGCAACCGCCCCGACGACGAGGAGGACGCCGCCGCCGCCGCCGCCGGCCGCGCGGTCGCCGCCGGGCTCGACGCCGGCACGCTGCCGCCGTTCATCGGCATCCGCATCAAGCCGCTGTCGCGCGAGCTGGCGGCGCGGTCGATCCGCACGCTCGACATCTTCGTCAGCGAGCTGGTCGGCGCCACCGGCGGCCCGCTGCCGCCCAACTTCGTCATCACGCTGCCGAAAATCACCAGCGCCGACGACGTGACGACGCTCGTCTGGGTGCTCGAGCACCTCGAGCAGCAGCTCGAGCTCCCCGACGGCTCGCTCAAGCTCGAGATCATGGTCGAGACGACCCACTGCCTCATCGACCCGCGCGGCCGCATCATGCTGCCGCAGCTCCTCGACGAGGCGGCCGGCCGCATGGTCGGCGCCCACTTCGGCACGTACGACTACACGGCGGGCTGCGACATCACCGCGGCGCACCAGCGCATGGGCCACCCGGCGTGCGACTTCGCCAAGCACCTGATGAAGGTGAGCTTCGCGCAGACCGGTGTCGCGCTGTCCGACGGCGCGACGAACATCATGCCGGTCGGCCCGCACAGGAGCCCGAGCGACGACGCGCAGAAGGCGGAGAACCTGGCGGCGGTACACGCGGCGTGGCGGCTGCACGCCGCCGACGTGCGCCACTCGTTGATCAACGGCTTCTACCAGGGCTGGGACCTGCACCCGGCGCAGCTCCCGACCCGCTACGGCGCGGTCTACGGCTTCTTCCTGGAGGGGCTGGCGGCGGCGTCGCAGCGGCTGCGCAACTTCGTCGACAAGGCGGCGCAGGCCACGCTGGTCGGCGACGTCTTCGACGACGCGGCGACCGGCCAGGGCCTGCTCAACTACTTCCTGCGCGGCATCTCGTGCGGCGCGGTGACCGAGCAGGAGGCGACCGCGACCGGGCTCACGCTCGACGAGATCCGCGGCCGCTCGTTCGTGAAGATCCTCGAGGGCCGGCGCAAGGCGGCGGCGGCGACCTGAGCCGCGCGCCCGCGGCCCGCGCCGCGGGGCCGTCACCAGGGCAGGTCGAGCGACAGGTCGGGCAGGTCGCCCGCGGTGTCGAGCTCCTTGCCGGTCTCCTCGATGTGCCACTCCTCGGGCTTCTGCTTGCCGCCGCGGTCGCGGTGCAGCGGGCGGGTCAGCCCGAACTGGTGGTAGATCTCCTCCCAGGCCCAGACGTCCTGGCCCTTGCCGTCGCGGCTGCGCCACGGGATGTGGACGTCGACGGCGCGGCCGGAGCAGTGGGCCGAGATGCCCATCTTCCCGTTGCGCGCCGGCGCGCGCCACTCGTGGCCGAGCGGATAGCCGCTGGCCGCCGGGTGCTTGCCGAGGCCGCGCGCCGCGACCCGCGCCTGCACGTCGGCGAGCGTCTCGCCCGGGTGGTACCAGACGTTGTGGTCGTGGTCCTTGCCGCCCTTCAGCGCCTGCAGGTCGTGCAAGGACACGTGGCCCTGCATGATCTCGTAGGCGACGTTGAACTTGTGCGCATCCTTCGGGCTGCGCACGCCCCACGAGAAGACGATGTCGCCGGTCACCATGTCGTTGTGGATGGCCCACTCGATGAGGCGGTGGATCTTGGCGAGGAGGCCGCCGTCGAGGGCGACGCCGTCGACGGACGGATGGAAGTGGCTGTTGAACTTCCACGCGTGCGGGCTCGCGCCGGGCGTGCGGCCGGGCGGCAGTTCGGCGGTGAGCTGGTCGGCGCGCGCCCGGTCGGCGGCGTCGGCGCCGCCGAGCGGCACGTCGGCGCGGCCGCGGCCGCCGACGGCGGTACACGCGAGCCAGAGGTCGTCGGCCTCGGTGATCGCCGGCGTTGCGTCGACGGTGGAGATGCGCGCCTGCGAGTTGCCGACCCTGTGGAAGCGCACCCGGGTGCCGGCCGGCAGCGTGCGCGGCAGCTTGCGGGCGTGCGCGTCGCGGAGGTGGGCCTCCTCGAGGACCTCCAGCTCGTCGGTGAAGACCTGCTCGAGGTCGTGCGAGGCGTCGCCGCCACGGTCGCTCTCGGTCGCGTTGCCGAAGCGGTCCTTGCCGTCGACGGAGTCGTAGGCGCCGCCGTGCGCCGGCTTCTTCCGGGTCTGCACGGCGAGGCGTTCGGTGCGCGACCGCTTGCCGGGCGAGCCCGCGCTGCTGGCGCCGCCCGCGCCGTCCGAGGAGGAGCCGCTGCCATGTCGATATCCGAGCATGCGGGGGCGTCGAGCAACCGCGGTGCCAAGGCGGGTGGCCGCGGCGCGCGGCGAAGCGGGGGCGCGGGGCGACGCCGGTCGAGGATCGATCAGGCAAGCTGATCAGGCATCGCGATCGGGCAGCCGCGCGGGCGTCGTCTGCCGGCGGAAGGCGAGGTCGGGGTGGACGCGGGTGTCGGGCGCGAGCGCGGCGAGCGCCGTGGCGCACCGCGATGGCGGTGGCAGGGCGGCCGGGTCGGGCAGCGTCGAGGTCCGGCGCGGCCGAGGCCGGCGCCGGCGATGCGATCGATCAGGCAGCTCGATCGGACCGCGTCGCCGGCGGAGCACCGTCAGAAGCGGCGGCGCTGGCGGCGGGCGTCGTCGAGGTTGTCGGCGGCGCCGGGGCCGACCGCGGCGAAGATCGCGATCGCCTTGTCGAGGTGCAGGCGGGCGCCCGCGCGATCGCCGCTCTCGCCGAGCGCGCGGCCGAGCGAGCCCTCCGCCGCGCCCAGGTTGATCGGGTTCAGCTTCAGCTCGGTCGCGAGGTCGAGCGCGACGCGCGCGTCGGTGGCGGCGTCGGCGGCGTGACCCTCGGCGAGCTCGGCCTGCGCCAGCCCGAGCAGGCAGATCGCGCGCAGCGGGTGATGGTCACCGAGCGAGCGGCTGGTCACCTCGGCGCAGCGGTGCATCGCGCGGTCGACCACCGGCCAGCGCTCGGCGGCGAGGTTGATGTTGCCGTAGACCGCGTAGATCTTCGCGAGGTCGGGGTTGTCGGCCGGGATGGTCGCCTCGAGGATCTGCATGCCGCGATCGGCGTGGGCGAGCCCCTCGTCGAGCTTGCCCAGGCGGACGAGCACCTCGCCGAGCTTCTGCTCCGCGTGGCCCTGGCGGCGCGAGGGCGAGGCGCCGTCGACGCGCCGGCGGATCGCGAGCGCGCGCTCGAGCGCGGCCTTCGCGTCGGCGAGGCGGCCGGCGTCGATGAAGCGGGCGGCCGAGACCGAGAGGACATCGGCGACCTCGACCGAGTCGGGGCCGGCGGCGGCCTGCTGGATCGCGAGCGCCTCGGCGTCCTCGGCGAGGGCGCGGTCGGTGTCGCCGGTGCGGGTGAGCGCGTTGGCGAGCGTCGTGAGGCGATCGACGAGCGCCGGGTGGTGATCGCCGTAGGCGGCGCGCGCGGCGGCGACCGCGGCCTGGCACGGCGCGACGGCGTCCTTGCTCATGGTCTCGGCAGCCTCGAGGCAGCGGCAGCGGGTGGCGAGCGGCTGCGGTGCGGGCTCGAGGGCGGCGAGCCGCTCGCACGCGGCCGGCACCTGATCGTGCGCGGCGAGGCGGACGAGCGCGGTCGCCTCGGCGTCGGCGAAGGCGAGGCGGATCGCGGGGGGCACCTCGGGGCGCGCGATCGCGGCGCGCGCGACCGGCAAGAGCGCGTCGATCGCGCGGGCGTCGACGCGCTCGCTGGCGGCGACGAGGAGGCGGAGCTGCGCGGTCGCCTCGAGGTCGCGATCGCCGGCGGCGACCGCCTGCGCGAGCGCCTCCTCGCGCGCGGCCTGGGCGGCGGCCGGCTCCTCGCCGTCGAGGCCGGCGAAGGCGAGCAGCGCCTCGGCGCGCAGCCCGGGATGGCCGAGCG
>DASZXE010000446.1:0-5004 GCA_035546475.1 Kofleriaceae bacterium | reverse complement strand
CGGCTCTGGTAGGGTCCGGCGCATGGGATCCCTCACATCACGTCTCGTCCTCGCGTTCACCCTGACCCTCACGCTCGGCGCCGCGGGCTGCCATCACCACGCCGCCGCGACGACCCCCGACGGCACCGGCACCGGCACCGGCTCGTCGATGGGCTCCGCCGACGGCTCGTCGATGGGCTCCGCCGACGGCTCGTCGATGGGCTCCGCCGACGGCAGCGCCAAGCAGGTCTGCTGCGAGTCGTTCGGCTACGGCGCGCAGATGGTGAAGTGCTGCGAGACCTACGCGTGGACCGCCGCCGACGCGTGCGTCGCGCCCGCGGGCCTGGTCGGCGGCGGCAAGGACGTCGTCTCCGACGACAAGTGCCCCGCGCCCTGACCCTGCCGCGCCGGCCGCGCCGCCCTCGCCTTCGCCGCTGACGCCGCCCCGCCGCCGGCGTACGATTGGTTCTCATGGCGCGCGCGATGCCGCTCCGGGTCGGGACGCTCGCCCTCGCGCTCGTCGTCGCCGGCGCGTGTCGCACGCCTCCGCCGGCGCCGGCGCAGGTCGGTCCCGCGGCCGTGCGGTCGCCAGCGCACGCCGCTCCCCGCCCGGCGGCCGGCCGCGACGCGGGGAACGCGCGGCTGCCGCGCACGTTCGCGATCGCCCGCGCGTCGCTCGACCTCGCGATCGATCCCGATCGCGGCACGCTCGGCGGCACGGTCCGCTTCGAGGGCGCGATGGAGGAGACCGGCACGCTCGTCTGGCTGGACGCGGTGGACCTCCGCGTCACGCGCGCGCGAGCCACTCCGCTGGACCACGGCGCCGGCGCCACGCCGATCCCGCTCGAGATCCAGACGTTCGAGCCCGCGGTCGGCCGCGTCGTGCTCCACGCGCCGGCCCCGCTGCCCGCCGGGGCCGCGTATGCGCTCGAGCTCGACTACACGGCGCGCGTCGAGGATCCATTCGACGACTACGACACGCGGGGGACGTTCCGCCAGCGCCTCGACGGCCGCTGGTACGTCTTCACGCAGCACGAGCCGACCGACGCGCGCCGCAGCTTCCCGTGCATCGACGAGCCCGACGTGAAGATCCCGTGGACCGTGACGCTCACCGTGCCGGCCGGCCTGACCGCGCTGGCCAACGCGCCGGCGACGTCGACGACCGCGACCACCGACGGCCACACCCGCGTCGCCTTCGCACCGACGGAGCCGCTGCCCTCGTACCTGGTCGCGTACGCGGTCGGCCCGTTCGACCTCGTGCCCGCGGGCACCTCCAGCGGAGGCGCGCCGATCCGCATCGTCACGCCGGCGGGCGGCGCGGCCGACGCCGCGTTCGCCGCCGAGTCGACCGGCAAGCTGCTCGCCTCGCTCGAGCGGTGGACCGGCATCCCCTACCCGTTCGCCAAGCTCGACCTCGTCGCGGTGCCGGAGCCGCGCGGGTTCTGGGCGATGGAGAACGCCGGCCTCGTCACCATGGGGTGGCGCTCGTTCCTCCAGCCGTCGACGGCCGAGCACCGCGCCTCCTTCCTTCACGTGACCGCCCACGAGCTCGCGCACATGTGGTTCGGCGACCTGGTGACGCCGGCGTGGTGGGACGACCTGTGGCTCAACGAGTCGCTGGCGAGCTGGCTGGAACCTGCCATCGTCGCGGATGCGTACCCGCGCTACGCGTCGCCGGAGGACGGCGAGGAGCTGCGCCTGTACGCCCTCCGCGACGACGAGCACCGCGCCTCGGCGCTGCGGCACCCGATCGACGACGATCGAGCGCTCGAGGACGACCCGGACCTCGGGGAGCCGCTCTACGGCAAGGGCGCCGCCGTGGTCCGCATGCTCGAGGCGTGGATCGGTCCGGTGCGCTTCCACGAGGCCCTGCGCGCCTATCTCGCCGACCACGCGCGCGGCAACGTACGCACGCGCGACCTCGCCGCGGCGCTCGAGGCGCACAGCACCGCGACCAAGGTCGAGCGCGTGATCGACTCGTTCCTCGACGAGGCGGGTGCGCCGGGGGTCGTGGCCGAGGTCGACTGTACGCGGACCGGCCCCGCCGTCTTCGTCGCCGCGAGCCCTCCGCGCGGTCACGACCAGCGCTGGCGCATCCCGATCTGCGTGATCGCCGGCGACCAGCATGGCGCGCAGCGAGTGTGCGGCACGCTCACGCCTCGCAAGCCCCGGCAGCTCCTGCGGCTCGCGAGCTGCCCGACGTGGGTGTGGCCCAACGCCGACGGCGCCGGCTACTACCGCAGCCTGCTGTGGCCGGACCTGTGGCGCTCGCTCGCCGACGACGGATGGAAGCAGCTCGACGCCGGCGAGCGTCTCGCGGCGTTCGACGACCTGCCGGAGAGCACCGATGACCTGGCGCGGCTGCCGTGGGTCTCGCGGCTCGCGGCCGAGGGCAACTCGGCGGCGACGAGCCGTGCCGCGGAGGTGCTGTCGGCGGCGACCCGGTGGAGCGACGCGGCGATGCGCCAGCGGCTCCGCACGCGGATCGACGCGCTGTTCGGCGCCCGCGTCCGCGCGCTCGGCTGGCTGCCGCGCCCCGGCGACTCGCTCGACGACGCGCGCACGCGTTCCAGCCTCGTCCCGCTGTTCGCCTTGCTCGGCGACGCGAGCCTCGGCCGCGAGGCGGTCACGCTGTCGGCGCACTGGCGGCTGCTGCCGGCCGACCTGCGAGCGACCGTCCTGCAGGCGGCGGTGCGCACCGACCCCACCGTCTTCGATCGCCTGCGCACCGAGGCCGAGAGCGACGTCGAGGCCGGCCGCACGATCGGTCCGGCGCTCGGCGCGGTCCACGATCGCGACCGGCTGCTGGCCGCGATCGCGCTGGCCGGGGCGCCGACGTCGCGCTTCTCCCTCGTGAGCGTGCTGGCGACCGCCGACCGCGAGGCCGCGCTGCCCGACGTCGTCGTCGACTTCGTGCTCACCCACGTCGACGAGCTGCGGCGCCAGGGCAGCCCCTTCACGGAGCTCGCCGAGGCGCTCGGCACCGGCTGCGACCCGGCGGTCGTCGCCGCCCTGCACGCGGCGGCGATCCAGCAGCTCGGCCAGCAGCTCGGCAGCGCGCAGGTGCGCGACGCGTTCGCCTCGTTCATGCGCTGCCCCGAGGAGCGGCCCCGCGAGGCGGCCGAGGTCGAGGCGTGGCTCGCCGGTTCGCCCTGACGGGCGAGAAGGTGGCGACGGCGCGGGACGAGAGGCGTACGATTCGTTCTCATGAGCCACCGAGGTCGTCTGCTCGGCGTCGCGGCGCTGCTGTCGGGCGCGTGTACCGCGGCCTCCCATCCCGCACCGGCCTTGCCGCACCCGCCCGACCGGGTGCCCCCGAGCTTCACCGTCGAGCGCGCGTCGCTCGACGCCACGATCGATCCCGCCGCGCCGACCTTCTCCGGCCACGTGCGGCTCGAGGGCGCGATGGTGCACGCCGACCGCCTCTTGTGGATACGCGTCGGCGGGCTCGAGATCACCCGGGCCATCGCGCGGCCCGCGCGCCCGGGCGCCGCGCCCATCGAGCTCGAGGACGTCGGGCGGGCGGCCGGCATGCCGCACGCGCTGCGTGCGCCGGCGCCGCTCGTGGCCGGCGCCTCGTACACGCTCGAGCTCGATTACCGCGGCACCTTCGCCGGCGCGGGCGGCGAGGGCGCCGTCCACGAAGACCTCGACGGTCACCCGTATGTCTTCACCTCGTTCGCCGCCGGCCCGTGGCGCGCGGTGCCGGCGCTGGACGATCACGCGAAGGTGCCGTGGACGGTGACGCTGACGGTGCCGCGCGGCATGGTCGCGGTCGCGAACGCGCCCGAGGCGTCGGAGACCCCGACGCCCGACGGCCACACGCGCATCGCGTTCGCGCCGACCGCGCCGATCGACGCGAGCGAGCTCGCGTACGCGGTGGGTCCGTTCGAGGTCGTGCCTGCGGGCTCCGGCACCGGCGGCGCCCCGCTCCGGGTCCTGATGCCCGCCGGTCACGCCGACGACGCCGCGGCGGTCGCCGAGGCGATGCCGGCGGTGCTCGCCGCGTTCGAGCGGTGGACCGGCATCCCGTACCCGTTCGCCAAGCTCGACCTCATCGGGCTGCCCTCGTACGATGGGGACCTCGAGGCGCCTGGCATCATCTCGAACTGGTACGCGTTGCTGCGGCGTCGCGGCGCCACGGACGAACGGCCGTGGGCGGCGCAGGTGGTGGCCATCCCGCTGGTCGACACCTGGTTCGGCGAGCTGGTCGGGACTCGATCGCGCGCCGACGCGACGGCGCAGCAGGCGTTCGCGACCTGGCTGAGGCAGGAGATCGTGCGCGCGGTCTACCCCGTGGCGCACCGGGCCGAGAGCGACGCGGCGGTGCGCAACGCCGCCCTCGCCAGCGATGCGCGCGACCCGGCATCGATGTTCGTGTGGGCGGGCAGCCTGTCGCCGCCCCTCGACGCCGTCGATGGTGGCTTGCACGACCGCGGTGAGGCGATCGTCCGGATGATCGACGGATGGGTCGGCCCCGACGCGATGCAGGCCGCCCTGCGCGCGTACCTCGCCGAGCACGCGCACGGCGTGGCCCGGACCTCGGACCTGCTCGACGCGATCGCGGCCCACGCGTCGGCGCCGGCCGTGCGCGAGATCGTTCAGTCCTTCCTCGCGCACCGCGGCGCGCCGGTGGTGCACGCGTCGATCGATTGCGCGGGCGCGCGCCCGGCGATCGTCATCGCGCAGCAACCGGATCGGATGAAGCAGGCGCCGTGGACGGTGCCGGTGTGCGTCGTCGCCGGCGATCGCGCCCATCGCGAGCGCGCGTGCGGCGTGAGCGACGGCGCGCCGCTGCGCCTCGAACTGGCGAGCTGTCCGACCTGGGTGTGGCCCGACGCGGAAGGCGTCGGCTACTACCGCACCGAGCTGTCCGACGACGACTGGGCAGCGCTCGGCGACGCCGGCTGGAGCCAGCTCGGCCCGGGCGATCGGCTCGCCGCCGTGGAGGATCTCGCCGACACCGATGGCCACGCGCTGGCGATCCTGCCGTGGGTCTCGCGGCTGGTCGCCGACGGCAGCCCC
>DASZXE010000445.1:0-6232 GCA_035546475.1 Kofleriaceae bacterium | reverse complement strand
GAGGTCAAGGTCATCGACTTCGGCATCGCGAAGGCCGCGAACAAGGGCTCGAAGACGCAGGCCGGCATCCTCAAGGGCAAGTTCGGCTACATGTCGCCCGAGCAGGTGCGCGGCATCCCGATCGATCGCCGCAGCGACGTGTTCTCGTGCGGCATCGTGCTGTACGAGATGCTCACCGGCGAGCGCCTGTTCGTCGGCGAGAGCGACTTCTCGACGCTCGAGAAGGTCCGCAACGTCGAGATCCTCCCGCCGTCGACGTACAACCGCAAGATCCCCGACGAGCTCGAGCGGATCGTGCTGAAGGCGCTCGCGAAGGACGTCGAGGATCGCTACCAGAACGCGATCGACCTGCACGACGAGCTGCAGGCGTTCGTCTACACCGCCGGCGAGTTCTACTCGCGCAAGGATCTCGCGGGGTGGATGAAGAAGACGTTCGGCAAGGAGATCGAGGAGGAGACGGCGAAGCTCGAGAGCTACCGCCAGCTCAAGCCGCCGGCTCCGGAGGCTCCCGCCGTCGCGCGCACCTCGACGGGCGAGCGCAAGAGCGGGCCGGTCGGCGCCGCGACGCCGCCGCCGGTGAAGCGCACGATGGGCATGCCGGCGGTCGGTCCCAACGGGACGAAGCCGCCGCCGCCGCCCGCGCGCGCGTCGGGACAGATTCCGGTGGTCTCGCCCGTGGTGACCGCGAAGAAGTCGAGCCGGTCGGATGACGACTCGGGCGGCCTCGCGTGGGACGACGACGAGCTCGAGACGCAGATCTACGACAACCCCGAGGAGGAGGCGGCCGCGCGCTCGCGCAAGCAGGCCGCCGCCGGTCCCGGGGTCGACATCGAGGTGGTCACGCCGCCGCCGGAGCCGGACCTGTCGACCCTGGTCAGCCCGAGCGCGAGCTGGCCCGCCGCCGGCTCGTCGGCGCCGATGGCGGCGCGCGGAGCCAACGGGGCCAACGGCCACGGGCCGACCAACGGCGCCGCGCGGGCGCCGCGCTCGACCCCGCCGGGCGGCGTCGCGACGTCGTCGGCCGCGGCGAGCAAGCCGTCGATGTCGATGGGCTCGGGGTCGTCGATGCCCATGCCGGCGATCTCGCCGGGGGCGATCGATCCGCGCGGCTCCGAGGCGCGGATGGCGACGGCGACCGTCTTCGAGACGTCGATGGGCTTCGGCTCGGGCGTGCTCGAGCCGCGGTCGCGGTCGCGCGCGATGCTGTGGGCCGGCCTCGGCGGCGCCGCGCTGATCGCGGGCGCCATCGTCGTCGTGCTCGTGATGTCGGGCGGCGACGACAAGGCGCCGGCGGCGGCGCCGTCGCCGGTGCCCGCGGCGCCGACCGTCGCGGGCGTCGGCAGCCTCGAGATCGTGGTGACGCCGGCCGGCATCTCGAGCTGGCGGCTCGACGGCCAGCAGCAGAACCTGCGGTTCCCGGTGAACATCAAGGGGCTGACCGCGGGCAAGCACCAGATCGCCGTCGACGCGCCGCCCGGCTTCATGAGCACGACCGAGGAGGTCGACGTCAAGGCGGACGACACCCAGAAGATCTCGATCGATCTGTCGCCGCTCGACGTGGTGGCGGGGTTCGAGAGCACGCCGCCCGGCGCGCACGTGGCGGTGCTGGTCGGCGGCCAGCGCATCGACGTCGGCGAGACGCCGACGACGTACAAGATCGATCCGCGGCAGAAGTACGAGGTCGTCTTCGAGAAGGACGGCTACGTGTCGGTCAACCGGCCGCTGGCGCTGACCGGCGCGGCGGAGGAGAAGGTCGCGGTCGCGCTCGAGCGGGCCAACGCGGTCGCGATGGCCGATCACCCGGCGGGCGGCACGGGGCCGGTGACGGTGCCCGACCACGGCGAGCACGGCGAGCAAGCCGAGCATGTCGAGCATGTCGACCGCACGGGCCCGGTGGAGCATCCGGGTGGCGGCGTGCGCACCGGCGGCCCGGGCCAGCGTCCGGGCGGCGGACCGGTGGACCGGCCCGGCGGCGATCACGGCGGTGGCGACCATCCGGGCGGCGCGGTCGCGATCGATCACGGCGGCGATCATCCGGCCGGCGATCACGGCGGCGGTGATCACGGCGGCGACCGGCCCGGCGGCGACCACGTCGCGGGCGGCGACCATCCGGCCGGCGATCACGACGGCGGCGCGGCGCCGGCGGCGAAGGGCGAGGGCACGCTGATGCTCGGCTCGAAGCCGCCGTGCGAGATCTTCATCGACGGCCGCAACACCGGGCTGCGCACGCCGCAGCGCGAGATCAAGCTGCCGGCCGGCCACCACAAGATCACGCTCCTGAACAACGACTTCTCCATCAAGGAGTCGTTCTCCGTCGACATCGACGCCGGCGGCAGCCAGAAGATGGTCAAGGACTTCTCCGACCGCATCCCGCAGTAGCGCGCGCGGCGGCGGAGGGCGGCACGGGCCGCGAGGGAGGTCGGGGACGGGCTCGAGCGAGGGTACCGAACC
Organism: Kofleriaceae bacterium; assembly: GCA_035546475.1. GTDB lineage: Bacteria > Myxococcota_A > Polyangia > Haliangiales > Haliangiaceae > UBA2376. The sequence continues at coordinate 3,781 of DASZXE010000445.1, read as the reverse complement.
GGCTGGGCTTGTCGCTCGGGCACGCCGCGAGGGCGGTCAGTCGGGGACGGGCTCGAGCGGCTCGATCGGCTCGTCGGCGCCGATGAGGTCGCGGTCGACGGCGAGGTCGGCCGGATCGAACCAGGTCGGCAGCGGCGGGCCGATGAGGATGTACGACGACGGCGGCAGCTCGGGGCGCTCGCGATCCCACGCGTCCTGGAAGCGGCGGGCGGCGACCCACAGCTCGTAGTCGATCGCGTCGGAGCTGGTGCCCTGCAGGCTGGCGAGCTTCTTCACCAGCTTGTCGCGCTGCGCGGGGTCGTTCGTGTAGAGGATGAGCTCGCGCAGGCCGCGGATCGCCTGCTCGCGCTGGCCGAGCTTGGTGCGCAGGTGGGCGGCGAGGGTCGCCATGCCCTTCGGCGCGCCGGGCACCCGCACCGCGCGCTCGAGCCAGCGCGCGCCGGCGGCCTGCCACGCGCGCTCCTTCGCCGGGTCGTCGCTGTGCAGGTTGGTGACGTAGATCTGGCCGGCGTAGAGCGGGATGCGGTAGTCGTCGGGGAAGAGCGCCGCGCCGCGCTCGAGGACGTGGATGGCGGCGAGGTAGTCGTCCTCGCTGGCGCCGGTGCCGACCGCCGACATGGCGAGGCCGCCCCAGGCGTAGATGCGCTGGAAGTGCGGGTCGAGGGCGACGATCGCCTCGACGAGCTGCCGGGTCGAGCTGGCGGTGTTGTCGTCGCTGCCGAAGTAGGTCAGCGCGCGCATCCACAGGTAGTCGGCCCACGCCTCCCGGTAGCCGAGCGAGACGAACGGCGCCGCGCCGGCCGACGGCGCGAACGGCGGGTCGAGGGTGGCGGGCCACGCCTTGCGGAGGTGATTGGCGTGGCTGCCCGCCACCCGCGCGCCGCCGGCGAGGGCGATCGCGGCGACGAGGGCCGCGGCGGTGGTCGACGAGAGCGACGCCATGCAGGTTGGAGGATAGCGCAGCGGCGGGCGCTCGTTCGGGCGGCGCGAGCCGCCATCGCGAGGCGCACGGCGGGGGGGCCGGCACCAGCGCAACGGCCGGGACGTCGTGGAGGAGCCGGACGGGGCGACGCGCGCGGCGCCTGCGCGTCGAGGACGCCTCTGCCGGAGGGGGGCGGAGCTCGCGTCGCGCGGGCCTCGCGGCGTCGGCCCGAGCACGACGCTGCCCACGCATGCGCGCGCGTGCGTGCGTGCGTGCGTGCGAGATCGCCTGGAGCGTCGGCCCGAGCGTCGGCCTGGAGCGTCGGCCTGGAGCCGCGGCCGTCGAAGGGCAGCTCGGCCCGGTCAGTAGCCGTCGTTCTGCTTCTGCACCTTGGTGTCGCCGCTCCAGGCGAAGTAGTAGGAGTCGCGGGCGGCGTTGCCGTCGAGGTTGCAGTGGGCGAGCAGGTAGTACCAGTCGGTGGCGGGTGCGGCGGCGAGGCCGAACTCGCCCGCCTTGGCGCCGAGGTTGGTGCCGTCGCCGCCGCGGCCGGCCTGCACGACGTAGCCGCAGAAGACCTTCTGCATCGGCGGCGTGACGTGGAGCGGCGTCCAGGTCGCCGGCAGCGGCGCGAGGTCCTGCGCCTGCGGACCTGGGGTGTCGGGGTAGATCGCGTCCTCGTCGGCGCCGGTGCTGAAGTAGACGCCGTGCTCGAGGTGGTACTGCTCCTCGCGGTTGCGCAGCTCGGCGAAGATCGCCTGCACCTCGCCGGCGCGCGACTTGCGCGTCGTCTTGCTGAACTTCTGGACGGCGAGCGCGGCCAGGACGCCGACGATCGCGACGGCGAGGATGAGCTCGACCAGCGTGAAGCCCGACTGGCGCACGTCGGCGTGGGTTGCGCGCATGCCCAAGCATGGCACTTCCCCGCGCTGGCCGGGGCAGCGAACGGTTAGCCGGGGCGGCGCGTGCGGTCGCGTCATCGGCGTCATCGGCGTCATCCGCGTCCTCGGCGTCCTCGGCGTCCCCGCGTCATCCGCGTCCTCGGCGTCCTGGCGTCATCCGCGTCCTCGGCGTCAGCGATCGTCCTCGTGGCCGGCGTCGCCCTTGTCGAAGCCGAGCTTCTCCAGCCGGTAACGCATCGACCGGAAGCTGATGCCGAGCAGGAGCGCCGCGCGCTTGCGGACCCCGCCGGCCTTGTCGAGCGCCTTCTGCACCCACGCGCGCTCGTAGTCGGCGACCAGCCGATCGAGGTCGACGCCGTCGTCGGGCAGCTCGCCCGCCGACGCGCCGGGCGCCTTGCCGACCCCGCTGCGCAGGGGCGGCAGGTCGTCGACGTCGAGGACCGGGCCGGCGGCCAGCGCCACCGCCCGCTCGATGATGTTCTCCAGCTCGCGGACGTTGCCGGGGAAGTCGTGCTCCTCGAGGCGCGCGGCCGCCGCCGGCGTGAGCCCGGTGAACGGCTTGCCGTGCTCCTTCGCGAACCGGCGGAGGAAGTGCTCGACGAGCAGCGGGATGTCGTCGCGCCGCTGGCGGAGCGGCGGCAGCCGGATCTCGATGACGTTCAGCCGGTAGTAGAGGTCCTGGCGGAACGCGCCGCGCGCGACCTCCTCCTCGAGCTCGCGGTTGGTGGCGGCGACCACGCGGACGTCGACGTCGACCTCGCCGGTGCCGCCGACCGACTTGACGCGCCGGTCCTGCAGCACGCGCAGGAGCTTGACCTGCAGGCCGAGCGACAGCTCGCCGATCTCGTCGAGGAAGAGGGTGCCGCCGTCGGCCTCGCGGAACAGGCCGGGCCGGTCGGCGACCGCGCCGGTGAACGCGCCCTTCACGTGGCCGAACAGCTCCGACTCCATCAGCTCGTCGGGGATGGCGCCGCAGTTGACGGCGACGAACGGCCCGCTCGCGCGGTTGCCCTCGGTGTGCAGCGCGCGGGCGACCAGCTCCTTGCCGGTGCCGCTCTCGCCGGTGATGAGCACGCTGGACTTGTTCGAGTGGATCTTCGAGATCAGCTCGAAGACGCGCTGCATCGGCCGGCTCTTGCCGAGGAGCTGGGCCATGCGCACGCGGCCGGCGACCTGATCGCGCAGCGCGAGGTTCTCGGCGACGAGCGCGCGCTTCTCCATCGCGCGGCCGATGACGGCGTTGATCTCGTCGATCTTGAACGGCTTGGTCAGGTAGTCGTAGGCGCCCTGGCGCATGGCGGCGAGCGCGGTGTCGGCCGACGCGAACGCGGTGACCAGGATGACCTCGGGATCCGACGGGGCGCCGGTGCGCGCGGCGCGCAGCACCCCGAGGCCGTCGACGTCGCCGGGCATGCGCAGGTCGGTGATCACGACGTCGACCGGGCGGGTGGCGAGCGACGTGATCGCGGCGGCGCCCGAGTCGACGCTCACGACGTCGTGGCCGCCGCGCTTGAGGCAGATGGCGAGGAACTCGCGCATCGATTGCTCGTCGTCGACGACCAGGACGCGGCCCATGTCCCCGCAGCATACGCGATCGGCGGCGCCCCGCAGGCCGGACGGGCAGGTGCGGCTACGCGCGGCGGGCGACGACGATGACGAAGCCGCCGAGGTTGCGCAGGAAGGGGCGATCGGCGGCGGCGCGCTCGGCGTGGGCGAGCCAGCGGCCGACCACCCGCACGTCGTGGAGCGCGGCCGCCGGCGTGAGGATGCGGACGCCGCGGGTGTCGACCCAGCGCAGCTCGGGCGGCAGGTAGTCGGCGAGGCGCGCGACCCGGTCGTAGCGGGTGAAGACCGCGCCCTCGTCGGCGGAGGCGGAGACCGGCCGGGCGCCGGCGGCCCGCTTGACCAGGCGGCGCAGCGAGCGCGCGTTGTAGAACTCGGCGAGCACCCAGCCGCCGGG
>DASZXE010000444.1:0-2890 GCA_035546475.1 Kofleriaceae bacterium | reverse complement strand
GGCGGGCGGCACGGCGTCGGCGGCGGCCGTGGCGGCGCGGCGGCTGGCGATCACCGACGCCAGCACGCCGGCGACGATGAAGCCGGCGATGACGAGCAGCGAGACGACGTTCGAGATGTGGACGTGGCCGTGCCCGATCATCTTGGCGCCGATGAACATCAGCAGGCCGGCGAGCGCGTACTTGAGGTAGTCGAACTTCGCCATCGCGCCGGCGAGCAGGAAGTAGATCGAGCGCAGCCCGAGGATCGCCATGATGTTCGACGTGATGATCACGAACGAGTCCTGGCTGACCGCCAGCACCGCCGGGATCGAGTCGAGCGCGAAGACGACGTCGGTCAGCTCGACGACGACGATGACGACCGCGAGGATCGTCAGCGCGCGCCGGCCGTGGCCGTCGCGGACGACGAACTTGCCGCCGTGATCGCCGTCGACGACGCGGACGAACTTGCGCATCGCCCGCACCGTGAAGCTCTTCTCGAGGTGGTCGTCCTCCTCCTCCTCCTCGCGCAGGAGCCCGATGCCCGAGTAGATGAGGTACGCGCCAAAGAAGTAGAAGATCCAGGTGAACTGGCGCGTCAGCCAGACGCCGCCGCCGAGCATGCTGACGCGGAAGACGACCGCGCCGATGATCCCCCAGAACAGCACCCGGTGCTGGTAGCGGGTCGGGATGCGGAACGACCGGAAGATCAGCGACATCACGAAGATGTTGTCGACGGACAGCGCCTCCTCGAGGAGGTACGCCGACACGTACGTCACCGTCGCGTCGCCGCCGGTCGTCACGTGGCGGTGGTGGCCGCGCGGGTTCGCGCCGAGCAGGTGGTACTGGTAGATGAGGTAGACGACGCCGGAGAAGGCGAGGCCGAGCGCGACCCACGCCGCGGTCTTGCGGAGGGCGGCGCGGAAGCTCAGCTCCTTCGGCTCGCGGCTCGTGATGCCGAGATCGATCGCCAGCGCGACCCCGACGAGCGCGAAGAAGCCGAGCCAGAACCAGATCATGCCGGCCCGCGAGCCATGGGGTGTCCAGCTTGCCGGCAAGGCCCGGGGCTGGCAAGGCGCGCACGCCGCTACGTCGTCGGGCGGCGCGCGATCACGCCTCGGTCTCCTCGTCGACCGCGGTCTCCGCCATCACCCACGCCAGGTACGGCAGGTGGCCGCCGACCAGCGGCACCGCGACCGCCTCCGGCAGCTCGTACGGGTGGAGCGCCGGCAGCCGGTGGAGCAGGGCGGGCAGCCGGTCGCGCGTCGTCTTGATGATCGCCAGCGCCTCGGCGTCGTCGCAGACCTGGCCCTGCCAGCGGTAGATCGAGCGCAGGCCGGGCACCAGGTTCACGCACGCGGCGAGCCGCTCCTCGACGAGCGCGCGCGCCATCGCCGCGCCGCGGTCGTCGGGCGGGACCGTGGACAGGACCAGGACGACCTCGTGCGCCGCGGAGGACTCGGCAGTCATGTCGATAGTGTTGCACCTCGGGCGCTGCTCGGGCGCCTCGCGCCCTCGGGCCCTGCTCGGGCGCCTCGCCCCCTCGGCCCGCCCCGCGGCCGGGCCCTCGGGGCACCACGTGGTATCGTCCGCGCCGATGCTCATCGTACAGAAGTACGGCGGCACCTCGGTGGGGACCATCGAGCGCATGATGAACGTCGCGCGCCGGTGCATCGACACCCAGGCGGCGGGCCACGATGTCGCGGTCGTGGTGTCGGCGATGTCGGGCGAGACCAACCGGCTGCTCAAGCTGACCGCGCAGATCCATGACGATCCCAACGATCGCGAGGTCGACGTCATCGTGTCGACCGGCGAGCAGGTGTCGGTCGGGCTGGTCGCGCTCGCCATCCGCAAGCTCGGCGGCAAGGCGCGCTCGTTCCTCGGCCACCAGGTGAAGATCCAGACCGACAGCGCGTTCTCGCGGGCGCGCATCGTCTCGATCGACGCCGAGCCGGTGAAGGCCTGCTTCGCGTCGGGCGAGATCGCCGTGATCGCCGGCTTCCAGGGCGTCGACGAGCGCGGCAGCATCACCACGCTCGGCCGCGGCGGCTCCGACACGACCGGCGTCGCCATCGCCGCCGCGCTCGGCGCCGACGTCTGCGAGATCTACACCGACGTCGACGGCGTCTTCACGACCGATCCGAACATCGTCCCCGACGCGCGCAAGATCGAGCGGATCAGCTACGAGGAGATGCTCGAGCTGGCGTCGCTCGGCGCGAAGGTCCTCCAGCTCCGCTCGGTCGAGCTGGGCATGAAGTACGGCGTGAAGATCCACGTCCGGTCCAGCTTCCACGACGGGCCCGGCACCTGGGTCGTGCCCGAGGAGCGATCCATGGAGCGAGTCACCGTCTCGGGAGTCACGGTCGCCCGTGACGAGGCCAAGATCACCGTCGAGGACGTGCCCGACACCGCCGGCGTCGCGGCGAAGCTGTTCGCGCCGCTGGCCGCGTCCGGCGTCGTCGTCGACATGATCATCCAGAACGCGTCGACCGACGGCACGACCGACATGACGTTCACGGTGCCGCTCGGCGACCGCAAGCGCGCGTGCGAGATCCTCGGCCGCGAGGTGCCGGCGCTGGTCGGCGAGGGCGGCCAGCGGATCCGCTTCGACGACGACATCTGCAAGGTCTCGGTCGTCGGCGTCGGCATGCGCTCGCACGCCGGCGTCGCCTTGCGCATGTTCGAGCTGCTCGCCGGCGAGGGCATCAACATCCAGCTCATCTCGACGAGCGAGATCAAGATCTCGTGCGTCATCGCCAAGAAGTACGCCGAGCTGGCGCTGCGCACGCTGCACGCCGGCTTCGGCCTCGACCGGCCGCCCGACGAGCGGGTCAGCCTGTAGCGGGGCGGCGTGCAGTCGAGCAAGGTCGTGCTCGCCGTCCTGACGGCCGCGGTGGCGGCGGGCGGCGTCTA
>DASZXE010000443.1:0-3337 GCA_035546475.1 Kofleriaceae bacterium | reverse complement strand
GGCGATCCCGGCCCCGCAGGCCCGGCTGGCCCGGCAGGCCCCGCCGGCCCCGCAGGCCCCGCCGGCGACACCGGCCCGGCCGGCCCCGCCGGTCCGATGGGCATGGCGGGCGCGCAGGGCCCCGCCGGCCCCGCCGGCTCGGCCAACATCTCCGGCACCGCGAACCGGCTCGTGAAGTTCACCGGCATCTCGACCGGCGCCAGCTCGATCATCGCCGAGGTCGGCGGCCTGATCGGCATCAACACCATCCAGCCCGCCGACATCCTCCACATCCAGAACACCGCCGACGCGCGGCTCCGCCTGCAGTCGAGCCTCAACGGCGCGGTCGGCGTCTCGTCGATCAACAACCAGGCGAGCTACTACGCGGGCGTGCAGTTCGGCGGCACGAGCTGGGTCGTCAACGACAACCTCGCCCCCGCCAACTCGTTCCCCGAGCGGCTCACCGTGCGCAGCAACGGCAACGTCGGCATCGGCCAGACGCTGCCGTCGACGACGCTCGAGGTCGGCGGCGTCAACGGCACCGCGTCGAAGCCGGGCGGCGGCTCGTGGCTGGCCGCGTCCGACGCGCGGCTCAAGCAGGACGTCCGCCCGTTCACCGACGGGCTCGGCACCGCGATGCAGCTCGAGCCGGTCTGGTACCGCTACAACGGCCTCGGCCACCTGCCGACCGATCGCACCTACGTCGGCGTCATCGCGCAGGAGCTCGAGCGCATCGCGCCGTACATGGTCGAGCACGGCTACCACGTCGGCGACGAGACGTACGAGATGGTCGACGCCAGCGCGCTGCCGTACATCCTCGTCAACGCCGTCAAGGAGCAGCAGGCGATCATCGACGACCAGTCGAACGAGATCCGGTCGCTCGAGGCACGGCTCGACCGGCTCGAGCAGGCGGTCGCCGCGCGCGGGCCGTGACGCGCGGACCGCGACGCGGGCGCCGCGCGGCGTGACGACGGCGGGCGCGGCGCTATGGTCGCGCCATGCGGACGAACGTGCGTGTCGTGGCGGTGGCGGCGGCGGCCGCGGGGCTCGCGGCGTCGATCTACCCGGCCGGCTGCTCGAAGGACAAGGCGCCGCCGGCGGCGCACGACCACGGCGCGCTGGTGCACGACCACGGCGACCTGGCGGCACCGACGTCGACGACGACGCCGACGACGCCGCCGGCTGGCTCGGGCGCGGCCGCGGGAACGCCCGCCTACACCGGCGGCCTCGACGAGGCCTCGTTCAAGGCCCTCCACCAGCTCACCGGCGAGCACGCGCCGCCGCTCGCCGGCACCACGCTCGAGCTCGCCGGCGGCAAGGCGTACCTCAGCCTGCCCGCCGGCCAGCCGCCGTTCCCGGCGCTGGTCGTCATCCACGAATGGTGGGGCCTGAACGAGCACATCGAGCACTGGGCCGACCGGCTCGCGGGCGACGGCTACGCCGCGCTCGCGGTCGACCTCTACGGCGGCAAGGTCGCCACCACGCCCGACGACGCGATGGCGGCGATGAAGGCGGTCGACCCGGCGCAGGCCGCGCGGACGATCAGCGCGGCGATCGACTTCCTCGCCCGCGATCCGCGGGTGACCGCGGCGCACCGTGGCGTGATCGGCTGGTGCTTCGGCGGCGGCTGGGCGCTGCAGACCGCGATCGCGCACCCGGAGCTCGACGCCGCGGTCATCTACTACGGCCAGCCGGTCACCGACCCGACCATGCTCGCGAGCATCAAGGCGAAGCTGCTCGGCATCTTCGCCAACCGCGACCAGAGCATCCCGCCCGCCGTCGTCGACCGCTTCGAGGCGGCGCTGAAGCAGGCCGGCGTCGACGCGCGGATCCTCCGCTACGACGCCGACCACGCGTTCGCGAACCCGTCCGGCGCGCACTACGATCAGGCCGCCGCCACCGCCGCCTGGGCCGAGGTCGAGCCGTTCCTCGCGGCCAACCTCCAGAAGAAGTAGGCGCGGCTACTTCAGGTTCCAGCGCTGCATCAGGCCCGGGAACCAGCCGATCGAGACCGCGGTCGGCGCCGGCGAGGCGCCGGTCCACCGGGTCGGCCGCGCGCGATCGCCCGGCGCCGGCACCACCAGCGAGCCCACGTAGTCGCCGCGCGCGTAGACCTTGTCGATCTGCGCGGCCATGCGCGCCAGGTCCGCGTCGGTGACGACGCCCGTCGAGGTGGCCTGGTAGAACTGCACGGTCACGCGGACCGGGAAGCGCGGATCGCGCTCGATCGTGAGGCCGTCGAGCTCGGTGTAGTGGCCCTCGCTCGGACCGTGGCCGAGCACCGCGGTGTCGACGTCGGCCTCGCGGCGCACCGAGCGCGCGACGTCGCCGGTCGCCATCGCCGCGCCGGCCGCGGGCGCCATCGACGACGCCATCGCCATCGACGGCGGCGGCGGCGACGGCATCGGGGCACCGTCCAGCGCCTCGCCGCCGTAGCCCGCCACGTACGCCGGCTCGCGGTAGCGGAGCGGCACCTGGATCAGCATCAGGAGATTCGCGTCGTCGCCGAGCGACGCGGCGCTCTCGCCGTTGGCGGTGGTGCCCTTCGCCTGCACGTCCTTCAGGCGCTCGGCGATGAGCGGCGCGCGCTTGCCGTGATCGTTGAAGTAGAGCCGCTGGCCCCAGCTCGACGCGAGGGTGTCGCGCTGGTTGTCGATGATCGTCATGCTGGTGCCCTGGCGCGTGACGAGGATCGTCAGCACCGCCGGGTTCTTCGCGCTCGACTGGTAGTTGAAGATGACCGGCCAGAAGGCGACCTTGCCCTCCTTCGGCACCGGCAAGAACGCGTGCTGCGCGCTGACGAGCGCGTGGGTGTCGCGCTCGGCCAGCAGCGAGCCGCCCTGGATGTGGCCGACGCGCGGCAGGCTCAGGTAGCGCGCGGGGTGCGCGAGCAGGTCGCGCAGGCTGATCGTCTGGAGCGGGCCGCCCTTGGCGTTGCCGACCGGCACGTAGATGCGATCGAGGCGCACGTCGGCGGTGGTGTCGCTGAAGTTGTCGTGGCGGAGGACCGGCATCAGCGTGGTCTGCCGCTCGCCGCCGGCGCCGGCCGCGGCGGTCTCGACCTCGATCGTGACGTCGCTGATGTTGGGGCCGACCGAGCTGCCCTCCCAGCGGCCGGTGTCCTCCCACAGGAGGTCGATGATGCCGAGGCCGTGCGACGCGGCCATCGACGTCAGCTCGCCGTCGCCGGTCATCGCCGCGACCTGGCCGACCAGGTCGGCGAACGCGGGCGCGGGCGCCGGCGCGGGCGCGGGCACCGGCGGCAGGATCATCGGCTGGGCGGTGGCCGGGCCGACCGCGAGCGCGGCGGCGGTGGCGGCGGCGAGGGTCGCGCGCAGGAGGCGCGGGCGCAGGCGGG
>DASZXE010000442.1:0-2453 GCA_035546475.1 Kofleriaceae bacterium | reverse complement strand
CCGAGCGCGCGGCCACCCGCGCGGTGGAGCGCCGCCGCCTCGGCGAGCCCGCCGAGCCTGGCGACGACGCCGGCGAGCACGACCCGCAGCTCGCGGCGGGTGGCGGCGTCGATGTGCGGCCGGCCCAGCACGTCGGCGAAGCGCTCGGCGGCCTGCTCCTCGCGCCATGGATCGGCGGTGGTCGTGCCGTGCTCGGCGCGCAGCGCGTGGCCGATCTCGTGGCCGACCAGCCGCGCGAGCTGCGCGCGGAACATCCACGTGACCGCCGCCGGCTCGAGGCCGAGCAGCGCCGCGATCATCGCCGCCCGCAACGCGCCGCCGGGCAGCGCCGGATCCGGCAGGGCGAGCCGCACGACGCCGTCGGCGTACGAGCAGAGGAGGCCCTGATCGGCCTCGAGCCGCGCGTGCAGCGCGACGCCCGCCGACGCCAGCGTCGCCCGGTGCGCGTCGAACAGCCGCTCGGCGTCAGCCCACATGCTCGACCCCGAACGATGCGATCGCCGTGCCGTCGACGACGAAGGTGCCGCGCCAGCGGGTGACCTCGCCGCCGGGGAAGCGGGTCGTCCACGCGGCGATCACGCGGCTGCCGGCGACGGCGCCGGGGACGTCGGGGACGCCGGTGACGCCGGTGACGTCGGTGACGCCGGTGACGTCGGTCAGCGTGGTCACGAAGCCGGCGAACCGCGCGTGGAACGCCGCCGCCTTCCACAGGACGCCGTCGCGGCCCGGCGGCTGCAGCGGCCCCGGCTCGCCGTCGACGCAGTCGGCCGCGAGCAGCGCCGGCAGCTCGGCCAGGCGTCCGTTCGCGAACGCCTCGGCGAACGCGCGCACCACGTCGACCGCCGACCTCGGCGCGGCGCTCATCGGACCACCGCCAGGTAGCGCCGCGGCCGCGCCGGCGCGCCGTGCGCCGCGGTCCATGCCTCGCGCCGACCCGGCACCACGTCGTGGCAGACGAGGTCGTTGCCGAAAAGGTCGTCGACGGTGGCGGTCACGTAGGCGCGGCAGTGGCCGCAGCGCTCCTGCTCGGGGCAGGTGCGGCAGCCGTCGTAGTCGCGCGCGCCCATCCGGCGATGGACCTCGAGGCCGGGGATGCGATCGAACAACCCCGGCTCCCACGTGCCGTAGATCGGCTGCCGCACCGGGTGACACGACGAGACGCCGAGGTCGGCGTGCACGCAGACGCGGCCGCGGCCGGCCGTGCACTGGTAGAGCAGCGCCTCCGGATAGCCGAGCTTGCGGAGCAGCGGATTGATCATCGGATAGGCGCCGACCTGGACGCGGAGGCCGGCGCGCGCCGCCAGCGCGACCTGCGCCGCGAGCAGCTTGACGTCGTCGGGCCCGAGCTCGCGGATCGAGGCGCCGGGCTTGTGGGTCCCCGACGGTCCGACGCCGACCGGGAACAGGGTCACGCCCATGATGCGAGGGTGGCTGCGGTGCCGCTCGACGAGGAAGTCGGGCAGCACCGCGAGCACGGCCGGCGTCACCACCGTCATCACCGTCACCGGGATGCCGGCGGCGAGCGCGCGGCCGAGGTTGGCGTCCGAGCGGGCGAAGTTGCCCTCGCCGCGGATCGGATCGTGGAGCGCGGCCGGGCCGTCGAAGCTGATCGACAGGCCGACCTTGCCCTGGTGGCGGGCGAGCCGCGCGATCGCGACGTCGTCGAGCAGCGTGCCGTTGGTGTTGATCAGCGTCGAGCGGTAGCCGAGCGACATCGCGAGATCGACGAGGTCGAAGATCCCGTGCCACGCCAGCGGCTCGCCGCCGGTGACGTGGAACGTGTCGAAGCGGCCGGCGCCCTCGCGCACGATCGCCTCGGCGGTCGCGTAGTCGAGGTGCGACTTCCAGTCGCGCGACCAGCCGACGAAGCAGTAGTCGCAGCGCAGGTTGCACCGGCGCGTGACCTCGAGATCGAGCATGCGTTCCACGGCAGCCTCCTCGCGCGCGTCGATCAGGTCATCGTCATCGTGAACGTGAACGTGAAGTTCGCCGGGGCGCCGGCGCCCCCCGCGCTGCTGATCACCGACGCGATCTCGGACGGCGTCAGCTCGACGCCGCGGGCGGCGAGGATCGCGCCCACGCGCGGGGCGTCCTGCTCGCCGATGGCGGTCGCCAGGCTCTGGATCGCGGCGGGGTCACCCTTCACGGACTCGAAGATGCGGATCGAAACGTCGGACATGGAGCTCTCCTTCTTGGATGGAAACGGTTGGCGAGCGACCCCTTCATCAAGCGGCGTGCCAGGCGAGCGCATGGCCGCGAGCGGAGTTGCGCGCCGGCTCGCGGCGGCCGACCAGGCCCGCTGGTCGGCGGCCGACCAGAACCGACCATTTTCGACCACCGGCCGACGGCCCCGCGCGCGCGCGCCGGGCCCGGGCCGCGTCGCCGCGTCGGTCGCGCCGGCGCCGGCGGTGGCACGTCGGTTGAAACAGCGGCCGTCATGACCAACATCCTCC
>DASZXE010000441.1:0-14689 GCA_035546475.1 Kofleriaceae bacterium | reverse complement strand
CATCGCGACGATCACCGCGATCGTCGCCGCGTGCCTGAGCCTCGCCAGCGTCTTCCTGCCGACCGGCGAGCTCGTCATCCGCGAGCCGATGGCGACCCACCGCGCCGAGCGCTCGCTCTACGAGCTCGGCCGGTCGAGCGGCGCCGTCCGCAACTTCGTCGCCGCGTTCCGGTCGAGCGCGGCGAAGCGGGTCGGCATGAAGGTCCTCGACCGCGTCGCGCCGCACCTGCCGGGCCGCCTCGGCTCCGACGCCGCCGACCTGCGCGACGCCGTCACCATCCTCGACGGCCTCAAGGACCGGGACATCGACACCGCCGGCGAGGTGATGACGGCGACCCTGTGGACGCTGATCGCGCTGCACGTCCTGCTCGTGCTGCTCCTCCAGGGCACCGACGTCGAGACCAGCCGCGCGCGCGTGATCCTCTCGCTCGTCGTCGCGGTCGTCACCGCGGCCGTCGCGATCGGCGTCCACGTCGCGCTCACCGAGATCGTCGACGCCGCCAACGCGGAGCTCGAGCGCCACCTCTTCACGCTGCGCTCCGGCGCGTACCTCTTGCCACTCGGGGCGACGATCGCGCTGGCGACCGTCCTCGCCACCGCCGTCACCCACGCGCTCGCGCGGCGCGACCGGCGCCGCCTCGGCCTGCCGATCGGCGTGCGCCCGCCGGCGTTCGCCTGAACGGACGCCGGCGTGCTTGGCGGCGGACGCGATCGAGGCCACCCTGGATGGAGGAGGCGCCCTTGAGCATCATCGCCGTCGCCACCGACTTCTCGCCGCAGGCCGAGGTCGCCTTCGCGCGGGCGCTCGCGCTCGCCGCCGCGCGCGGCGCCGAGCTGCTGGTGATCAGCGCCGACACCACGGTCGATCTGGTCCCGACCACGCCGGAGCCGGAGGTCGCGGTGCCGACCTGGAACCAGCTCCGCACCGACGTCGAGACAGAGGAGAAGCGGCTGCTCGACGAGCTGCTGCGCCGCGCGGCCGCCGCCGGCGTCGCCTCGCGGGCGGTGCGCGCGATCGGCGACCCCGCCGAGCTGACGGTGAAGGCCGCGCGCGAGCACGGCGCCGAGCTGATCGTCGTCGGCAGCCACGGGCGCACCGGCATCCGCCGCTTCCTGCTCGGCAGCATCGCCGAGCGGATCGTCGAGCACGCGTCGTCGAGCGTGCTGGTCGCGCGCGGCGACGGCAGCGCGCCGTTCGCGAAGGTGCTGGTCGCCACCGACTTCGGCCCGCAGTCGGCGCCCGCGCTCGCGCAGGCGCAGGCGCTCGCGCCCGGCGCGCAGGTCATCCTCGTCAACGCCTGGCACTACCCGGCGGGCGCGTGGAGCCTGGCCGCGCTCGGCGAGCGCACCCACGCCAGCGAGGCGCTCGAGGCGGCGCTGACCGAGCCGCCCCGCGCGCGCGGCCTCGCGCTGGTCGCCGAGGAGGCCGCCGCCGGCCGCACCGTCGAGTTCGTCCAGCGCCAGGGCCAGCCCGCCGAGGTCGTGACCGACCTGGCGACCGCCGAGCACGCCGACCTCGTCGCGCTCGGCACCCACGGCCGTCACGGCGTCCGCCGCATCCTGCTCGGCAGCGTCGCCAACGCCATCGTCCGCCACGCCCCCTGCTCCGTCCTCGTCGTCCGCGACACCGCGGCGCCCGCGGCGGTACCCGCCCCCGAAGCGCCGCCCTCCCCCGACGGCCCCGTCACCGCCTGACCGGCAGCCGGACTCTCGACCGCCCGACCGCTCGGCCCGCGCCCGCGGACCTCGAAGGACGCCGCCCGCCTGGCGCACGCTGCGATGGGCCGGTACCGCCGCCTGTTCGGCGCGCTCGGCGACCCGCTGCAGAAGGTCGAGTTCCAGGCCGGGCCGATGAGGGAGGGCGGCTGGAACGCCGATGGCCAGGTGACGGACAACGATGATTGGGCGCCGGTGCACGTGACGCTGACCGACACCGGTGCGATCGCGTCGATCGTCGTGAAGGAGACCGTGCCGCATCCACCGCCCGGCTCGGTGTGCGACAAGCCGGGCCTCGCGCTCGATGATCCGCGCGTCCGCGCCGCCGTCGTCGGCCAGACCACGCAATACGGCGGCGACGGTGGCCCGCAGCGCGTGACCTTCACCGACGCGGACATCGCCTCGATCCGGACGGCCGTCGTGCGCCTCCACGCCTACGAGCTGCGCCGGGTCATCATCGTCGAGCTCCAGCGTGGGCTCTGGACCGCGTACCTCGACGCCGACACCGGCGCGCTGATCTCGTTCCTCCAGAACTTCGCGACCTGAGACCGGGCGAGCCGGCGGCGTCAGCGGCGGATGCGACGAGCACCCCCATCCCTCGGCTGTCGATCGTCGCGAAGCGGAGCAGTCGACGCGATGACCCGATCATCGAAGCCCGCACCGCACCACGCAATCCGCGAGCCCGCCCGCCCCTCTCCAACCATCGACGAGCGTCGCCGGCTGCGACGCCGACCCGTCCTCGCTGCCTACCAGAGGAGCTTCGCGCGGTACGGCGGAAAGCTCGGATCGGGGGAGATCAGGGTGAGGTCATGGACGAGCGACTGGGCGACGAGGAGCCGGTCGAATGGATCGCGGTGGTGGAGCGGTAGCTCGCGCATCTGGCCGAGGGAAGGGAGATCGATCGGAAGCGCCGTGAGGACACGCGCCGCCAGTTGCTCCTCGATCCAGACGCGCGGGGACTTGGGGAGGTGGAGCTTGCCGATCTGGGTCTTGTTGTAGATCTCCCAGACACTGACGTGGCTGAGCAGCAGCTCGTTGGTCGGCTCGTCCAGGACGGTCGTCGCGGCCGCGCTCAGACGGTGCGGCTCGCAGGTGAGCCAGAGGAAGGTGCAGGTATCGAGGAGAAGCCTCATCGCAGCCCCCAGAGCCCGGCCTCGTCGTCGTCCAGGGGCGCGAAGCAATCCTCCGAGTACGTGATCGGGCCGGAGGTGATCTCGCCGACGCGCGGGCGCGGGCTCACGGCCGGTCGGATGGGAACCAGCTTCGCGACCGGCTGCTCGCCGCGTCAGACGATGATCTCCTCGCCCTGCTCGACGGCCGCCAGCAGCCCGGAGAGCGTGGCCTTCGCCTCGTGGACGGTGACGGAACGCATGGATATCACATGGTATTCGAACTTAAGCTAAGTCAAGACTAAGCCCATCGACCTGTCGGTCGTCTTCGCGCGGCATGCCCGAGGTATCGCCCGCCCGGGAGGCGTCGTTGCCCGCACCTCGCTCGGCGCCGGCCAGGCAGCCTGCGGCCTGGTCAGCGGCGGAGGAGGCGGGCGAGGCGGTTGCGGCTGATGCCGAGCGTGCGGGCGGCGGCCGACTGGTTGCCGCCGGCGCGGTCGAGGGCGGCGGTGGCGTAGCGGCGCTCGGCCTCGGCGAGCTCGAGGTCGGGGGGCAGCGTGATGCCGTCGAGCGGGATCGCGGGCGACGACGACGAGGACGACGACGACGACGACGACGACGGCGACGCCGCGGCGGGGAAGATGCCGCTGGCGCCGGCGGGCCCGGCGGGCGCGGCGGCGGCGGGGAAGATGCCGGCTGGCGACGCGGCGGAGGCGCGGGCGCGGGCGAGGCTGGCGGCGTCGAGGCCGAGGCTCGCCGCGTCGAGGACCGGGCCCTGCGCGAGGACGACGCCGCGCTCGAGGGCGTGCTCGAGCTCGCGCACGTTGCCCGGCCACGGGTACGCGACCAGCGCGGCGCGCGCGTCGGCCGACAGCGACGGCACCGGCTTGCGGTAGCGACGCGCGTGTACGGTCGCGAAGTGCTCGGCGAGGCCGAGGATGTCGCCCTCGCCGCGCACGCGCAGCGGCGGCAGCTCGATCTCGACCACGCGCACGCGGAAGTAGAGGTCGCTGCGGAACTGGCCGGCCGCCACCAGCGCGGCGAGGTCGCGGTTGGTCGCCGCCACCAGCCGCACGTCGCTGGTCAGGCGCTCGCGCCCGCCGACACGCTCGAACGCGCGCTCCTGCACGAAGCGGAGCAGCTTGCCCTGCAGCTCGAGCGGGATCTCGCCGAGCTCGTCGAGGAACAGGGTGCCGCCGTCGGCCGCCTCGACCTTGCCGAGGATGCGCGCGTCGGCGCCGGTGAAGGCGCCGCGCTCGTGGCCGAACAGCTCGCTCTCGACGAGGTTCGCCGGCAACGTCGTGCAGTCGACGTGGACGAACGGCGCGTCGCGCCGCTCGCTGTTGACGTGGATCGCCCGCGCGAACACGCCCTTGCCGGTGCCGGTCTCGCCACGCAGGAGCACCGTCGCGTCCGAGGCGGCGGCGCGCAGCACGAGGTCGTAGACGGCCTCCATCGCCGGCGACTGGCCGATGACGTGGTTGATGCGGCCGCGCACCTCGACGCCCGGGCGCTCGCGGCGGCCGCGCAGCGTCGTGAACTCGAGCGCGCGGCCGATCTGCGCGGCGAGCGCGCTGGCGAACGCCTGGTCCGCCGACGAGAACGGGCCGCCCCGCTTGTTGAGGACCTGGATGACCCCGCGGATGCCTCCGTCCGGCGCCCGGACAGGCACGCACAGCGTCGAGCGCGTCTGGTAGCCGGTCCGCCGGTCGACGTCGCGCGCCCACCGCGGATCGCTCGCGACGTCGGCGATGTTGACCGGCTGGCCGGTGCGCGCGACGTCGCCGGCGACCCCGCGGCCGACCGGCAGCGTGAGGTCGCCGGGATCGACGCGGTCGGCGACCCGCGCGCGCAGCGAGCCGTCGGCGGCGTCGAGCAGCCACAGGGTCGCGCGGTCGGCGCCCATCGCGCGCGCGACCCGATCGGCGAACGAGGCGACCAGCTCGTCGAGCTCGACCTCGCGGGCGATCATCGCGCCGAGATCGGCCAGGAGCTCGAAGCGCTGCTCGTCCTCGCTCATGGCCGGTCGGTCGCCGCCGAGCATACCCCAGCCGACGCGCGGCGCGCCGCCGCGGGCCCCGGCGCTGCCACGACCACCGGCGGGGAGGTCCGACGTCATCGTCACGGCGAGACGGCGTGCACCACCTCGGTGCGCCGGGTCGCCCGCGTCTCGAGCCGCATCGACTCGCCCTCGCGCGCCGCGATCGTCCCCGGGAACGCCAGCGCCGCCCGCGCCTCGATCGCCGCGATCGCGTCGTCGGCGCGCCGCGGATCGTGGTGGTAGAGCACGAGCTGGCGCACGCCGGCCGTGCGGGCGAGCGCGACCGCCGCCTCCCACGTCGAGTGGCCCCAGCCGACCTTGCCCGGGTACTCCTCCGGCGTGTACTGCGCGTCGTAGATCAGCACGTCGGCGCCGGCGGCGAGCCGCGCCAGCGTCGGATCCACGCACGCGAAGTGCTCGGTGTCGGTGGCGTACACGACCGACGCGCCGCGCACGTCGAGCCGGTAGCCGAACACCGGATCCGGGTGGTTGAGCTTGGCCATCGTCACCTCGACGTCGCCGATCGCGAACCGCTCGCCGACCCGCGGCTCGCGCACGCGGAGCTGGCGCGTCACGTCGTCGAAGTCGACCGGGAAGAACGGCGCCGACATCTGGCGGCGCAGCGCGGCCTCGAGCGGCATCACGCCGTTCGGCCCGCTGACGACCTCGATCCAGTTGCCCGGCACGTAGACCGGCGTGAAGAACGGCAGCCCCTGGATGTGGTCCCAGTGGAGGTGCGAGAGCAGGATCGTCGTCGCCGACGGGCCGGCGGCGATCAGCCGCTCGCCGAGCGCGCGCAGGCCGGTGCCGGCGTCGAGCACGATGCGCGTGTCCCCGACCAGCACCTCCACGCAGCTCGTGTTGCCGCCGACGCGGGCGGTGCTCACCCCGGGCGCCGCGATCGAGCCGCGCACGCCGTGGAAGTGGATGATCAGGTCGTGGGCCATACGTCCTCCTCGAGACCGCGGCGAAAACCGATGCCGCGGCTGCGAGGAGGAATTGCACCCGCGGTGCCATCGCGCGGGGCAGACGTCACGCGCGCTTGCGGCGTGTGCGACAAGGTCGCCCTGCTCCGCGCCGGCGCACCTGCTCCACGGCGGCGCAGCGTCGAGGACGCGCGCCGAAAAAACACGCCGCGCCCCGGCGTGCCCTCCGGTGCGCGACGTCCGGAACGACCATCCGTCCCGGAAAGCGAGGTCGACGAGCGTTCGTCGACGGGCGGGCGCTCGCGGCGCCGCGAGTCAGAAGGCGTAGCCGAAGCGGAGGTAGCCGTTCGGGAAGATCTTGTTGTACTCGTCCTGGCTGCCCCAGTTGCGGCCGACGCCGCCGGCGACGGCGATGTTGAGGCCGCTGTCCCACGTCCAGTGCCAGCCGACGAGCATCTGCGGACCGTAGGTGGTCGAGGTCTCGCTCGACGAGCCGCCCGCGCTCTCGCTCTCGAGGCAGCCGCAGTCCTTGCTCTCGAAGCGGCGCGAGATGAAGCCCGGCTCGAGGAACGGCCCCTGGTACGTGCGGCGGAAGTAGAGCGGCACGCCGACGCCGACTTCCATGCCGGTGACGTCCTCGTCGAGGTAGCTCGACAGGTAGTTGACGTCGGCGCGCAGCGCGACGTGGTTGTTGACGCCGTAGCTGACCGACACGCCGTACGAGCCGTAGATCCAGCCGATCGGGTTCGTCGAGATGTTCGTGCGCTTGTAGCTGAGGTGGTAGTCGTTGGTCTCGCCGACCTTCACGAGCTGACCGTTGATGTGCGAGAGGTCGCTCCAGTCGGCGTTCTGCGGGGCGCCGTTCGCGGCGACGGGCGCGGGCGCGGCGGCGGGCGCGGGCGCGGGCGCGGCGACCGCCACGACCACGGGGGCCGCGTCGTCGGCGTGGGCGCTGGTGATGGTGGCGGTGGCGGTGGCGGCGGTGGCGAGGAGGAGGGAAGCGAGGATGGGAAAGGCACCGTTCGTCGTCATGGCGAGACCTTCAGCAACCGGCGGGCCACCCTCGCCCGAGCCCCGCAAGCACCTGTCTTCGCGAAGAAAACAGCGCCCGGCCCCCTGTCAGCCGGCGGTGAAGCTTCGCCGCGCGAACCGGCGGCTCGCTTCGATCTCTGACACCCGCGTCGCGATCGGCGACATCGCGAGATCGGGCACGGGCACGGGCACGGGCACGGCGGCGCCCGTCAGAGCCAGTTGTGGACCTGCGCCGCCATCCACGCGAGCAGGCGCCGCCACCACGGCAGCCTGCTCCACGCCGTCGGATCGAACGGATCGCACCGCGACCGGTCGAGCGCGAACTGCCGCTCGAGCACGCCGCCGACCTGGTCGTCGATGACCTCGACCACGACCTCCAGGTTGTAGCGGAGGCTGCGCGAGTCGAGGTTGAAGCTGCCGATGCAGCCCCACACGCCGTCGATGATCGCGGTCTTCGCGTGCATCATCGGCCCGCGCCACACCATCAGCTTGATGCCGCGCGCCGCCAGCTTGCGGTGCACGTACAGCCCCGCGTACGCGACCGCGCGCACGTCGATGCGGCCCGGCACGATCACCGCCACCTCGACGCCGCGCGCCGCCGCCCGCGCCAGCGCGCGCCGCAGCCCGCGGTCCGGCAGGAAGTAGGCGTTCTCCAGCCACACCGTCCGCTGCGCCGCCGCGATCGCCGTCAGGTACGCGCGCCGGATCGCGCCGCGCCGCCGCCGCCCCATGTTGTCGACGACGCGCACCGCCACCGTGCCCGGCGCCTTCGCGTCGTCGGGCGGGTACGGCGGCGGCGGGTACGGCGCCCCGCCCTCGGCGATCCACGTCCGCCGGAACAGCCGGGCCAGATCGATCACCACCGGCCCGCGCAGCTCGCAGTGCAGGTCGTGCCAGCCGGCGCCGCCCTCGGCCACCGCCGCGTAGTCGTCGCCGACGTTGATGCCGCCGGTGAACGCGACCTCGTCGTCGACGACCAGGATCTTGCGGTGGTCGCGGTTGGCGAGGTTGAACCGCGCGCGCCACGGCGCGACCGGGTGGTACTCGATCAGCTCGACGCCGGCGTCGCGCATGCGGCCGAGGAACGCGTCGTGCAGCCCGAAGCCGCCGATCGCGTCGTAGAGGAAGCGGACCCGCACGCCCGCCGCCACCCGCTCGATGAACGCCTCGGCGAAGCGGCCGCCGGTCCGATCGTCCTCGAAGATGTACGTCTCGAAGCAGATCGATCGCTGCGCCTTCGCGATCGCGGCGAGCATCGCCGGGAACGTCTCGGCGCCGGCGCGGAGCAGGCGCACGTCGTTGCCGCGCCGCAGCCGGTAGGTGCTGCGCGCGTAGCGGGCGATCGCCGCCAGCAAGGTCGTGCGCGCCGCCACCGGCTCCTGCTGTCGGGCCCGCGCGCGCCAGCGGCCGGTCAGCTTCATCCGCGGTGCCTCATCGCGCGCGTCACCGCCGCGTCACCCGCCGCCGGCCTTCGCCTGGTAGCGGACCGCCGTGATCGTCAAGGTCTGCTCGCCCTTCGGCCGGTGCACGATGACCTCGTCGCCGAGCCGCTTGCCGACCAGCGCGCGCGCGACCGGCGAGTCGATGCTGATCCACCGCTGCTTCGGGTCGAACTCGTCGGCGCCGACGATCCGGTACTCGGCGGTCTCGCCGTCGTCGTCCTCGACCTCGACCCACGCGCCGAACGCGACCCGCCGCGCGTCGCCGGGCGCGCCCTGCACGATCTCGACCTGATCGAGCCGCTTGGCGAGGAACTCGAGGCGGCGGTCGATCTCGCGCAGCCGCCGCTTGCCGTAGATGTACTCGGCATTCTCCGAGCGATCGCCGAGCGCGGCGGCGTCGGCGACCTGCTGGGTGACCCGCGGGCGCTCGACGGACCAGAGCTGCTGCAGCTCGGCGCGCAGCTTCTCGGCGCCCTCGTACGTGATGTAGCGCGAGCTCGGCGGTCTCGGCGTCCGATCGCGCACCGACATGCCGGCTCAGTCTACCCTCGGCGGGTGGCAGGGGATAGGCGCGCTCGCTCGGGCGGGGTGAACGCGGGCGCGCCGGGGATCCTGTATGCTGCGCCCGGGACGCCCGCCCCCGATGGACCTCTTCATCATCGCCGCGCTCATGGTCGGCAACGGGCTGTTCGCCGGCGCCGAGATCGCGGTCCTGTCGCTGCGGCGGACGCGGCTCTCCGAGTACATCCGCCGGCGCGACCGCCGCGCGCTGGCGGTGAAGGCGCTGCGCGATCACCCGGAGCGCTTCCTGGCGACGGTGCAGATCGGCATGACCCTGTTCGGCACCGCGGCGGCGGCGGTCGGCGGCCACGCGGTCGCCGAGACGCTCACCGAGGACCTCGTGCGCGCCGGCATGTCGCGCGGCGAGGCGAGCACGCTCGCGTTCGCGCTGGTCATCATCGGCATCTCGTTCTTCGAGCTCGTCGTCGGCGAGCTGGTGCCGAAGTCGCTCGCGCTGCGGTTCTCGGCCCGCTACTCGTTCGCGGTCGCGCGGCCGCTGCTCGCGCTGTCGTACGTGATGCGGCCGCTGGTCTGGTTCCTGACCGGCGTGTCGAACGCGTTCCTCCGGCTGTTCGGCGACAAGACGACCTTCACCGAGGCGCGCCTGTCGCGCGACGAGCTGCAGGAGCTGGTCGAGGAGGCGGCCAAGACCGGCTCGGTCGATCCGCGCGCGAGCGAGATCGCGTCCTCCGCGCTCGAGTTCGAGGGGGTCACCGTCGCCGAGGTGATGGTGCCGCGCACGCGGGTCGTCGCGCTCCGCCGCGGCGCCGGCGCCGACGAGGTCCAGCGGGTGATCCTCGAGGAGGGCCACTCGCGCATGCCGGTCTACGACGAGACGCTCGACAACATCGTCGGCTACGTCGTCGCGCGCGACGTGCTGGCGCTCGCGT
This sequence comes from Kofleriaceae bacterium, assembly GCA_035546475.1. Lineage (GTDB taxonomy): Bacteria > Myxococcota_A > Polyangia > Haliangiales > Haliangiaceae > UBA2376. The sequence continues at coordinate 4,972 of DASZXE010000441.1, read as the reverse complement.
GGCAGCGCGGGCTGGTGGTGCTCGAGGACATCCTCCGGCAGGCCTACACCGTCGGCGAGCGGACCCGCGCGCTCGATCTGCTGCGCGAGATGCAGCGCCGCCGCGTGCAGATGGCGGTGGTCGCCGACGAGCACGGCGGGCTGGCCGGCCTGGTCACGATCGAGGACCTGGTCGAGGAGCTGGTCGGCGACATCTTCAGCGAGGATGACGTCCCCGACGAGCTGTTCGAGCGGGAGCCGGCCGGCACCATGGTCGTCCAGGGCTACGCGCCGGTGCGCAAGGTCAACCGGGCGCTCGACCTCGACCTGCCGGTCGGCGCCGACCTGACGACCAACGCCGGCCTCTGCATGTCGCTGGCCCAGGCGATCCCGCAGGCCGGCGAGCGGTTGACCACCGAGGACGGGACGGTGCTCGAGGTGATCGACGCGTCGCCGCGCCGGGTCCGGAGGGTCCGGATCCACCCGGTCGGCCACGCGGGGGCCGACGGGGCCGGCGATGCCGCCGGCGGCCGTGGCGGCGGCGGCGGGCCCCGCGACAAGGAACCCGAGTCGTGAACGCCCGCGCACCGAGATCTGGCGGCGGTGATCCGCTACAATGCCGGCACTCATGAGCCCGGTCGTGGCCCGAGACGCGGTCGCATCCGACCACTTGGTCTACCCGTGGCCCTTCCCGCTGGGCGCGTCGATCGAGGTGTCGTGCGGACAGGACGAGGTCGCCGTGATGTGCCCCGCGTGGGCCGTCGGCCAGCAGCTCGGCCCCGGCCGCCACACCTGGCAGTCGCCCGATCCGTCGAAGCCGGTCGCGGTCTACTTCGTCCTGACCGGGCCGGTGCAGGTGCCGTTCGCGATGCGGATCGAGTTCCCGCTGCCGGCGACCGGCCAGACCGTCACGCTGCAGGCGCGCGGCACCGTGCTGGTGAAGGTCGCCGACCCGGCGCTGCTCATCGCGCAGTTCGTCGGCCTGCCGTTCGACCGGGTCAACGACGGGCTGATGCACAGCGTGGCCGCCAGCGTCGAGCGGATGCTCGGCAAGGTGCTGCCGCGCAAGGTGGTGATGGCGGGGACGCCGGCGGTGGTCTGCGATCCGGCGGCGTGGCCGGGGCTCATCGCCGAGCTGTCGACGTACAACCCGGCGGTCGGAGCCGTGCACGGCGTGCAGTTCGTGCGGTTCGGCGAGCTGATGATCGGCACCGGTGACCTGATGTCGATGCCGGCGCTGTCGTCGGTGCCGGCGGCCGACTGGGCCGCGGTGGCGAGCGAGTCGACCGCCAAGGGCCCGATCCCGACGCCTCCGCCGGCGGCGGTGGCCTCGGCGTCGTCGGCGACCGCCAGCGCGGTGTCGGGCGAGATCGGCGGCGGCTCGAGCTCCGACGGGACGTCCGCAGCGGCGGCTGCGGCAGCCGCGGCGGCAGCGGCGGCGGCTGCTGCGCCTGCGCCTCCGCCGGAGCCGGCGGTCCAGCTCCTGCCGAACGGCAGCCGCGTGCTGGTCGCGCTCGCCGACGGGCTCATGCACAGCGCGCTGATCCGTCAGGCGATGCAGGGCTACTACGAGCTCGAGATCGAGACCAGCGGCGACACCGTCTGGGTCCCGGTCAACATGGTCTCGCCGCAGCTCTGACCATGTCGTGGCTGGGCCGCGTGTTTGGCGGGAAGAAGCCGCCCGTCGAGCAGCCGATCGACACCGACGTGTCGTGCTCGTTCTGCGGCCTGCACCGGCGCGACCTCCGCAAGCTGATCGCCGCCCCGAAGGCGCACATCTGCGACGCCTGCGTCGCGCTGTGCGTCGGCGTCCTCGAGGCCGAGGACCGCAAGGAGGGCGGCAGCTTCCACGTGACGGCGCTCATGGCGGCGGCGGACCTGCTCGGTCCGCGGGCGGCGTACCGCGAGCTGCGGCCGCTCCTGCGCGCGGCGATCGAGGTGGCGCAGGGTGCGCCGTCGGCGCTGCGGCAGGTGACGGCGCGGGCGGCGCGCGTCTCGGACTTCGTGACGATGCTGGCGGCGATCACGGCGATCGCGCCGGAGGCGCGGCAGGCGGGCGACCGGCAGCAGCACGCGGTCGCGCTGTTCCACGCCGGCCGTCACGCCGACGCGCTGGCGGTGCTTGACGAGGCGACGCCGGTGGCCGGGTCGCTCGACGGGCTGTTCACCCGGCTGTGGCGCGCGGTGATCGAGCTCGGCCAGGGCGCGCTCGCGCGGCCCGAGCTCGAGGCGCACCTGGCCGCGGCGCGCGGCGCGGTCGTCGAGATCGCGCGCATCACCGACGAGGGAGCGGCCCGCGCGGCGCGCGTGCTGCGGCTGACGGCGATGACGTACGCGGCGATCGCGCTCGACGAGCTCGCCACCGCCGAGGACGCGGCGCAGGACCGGCTGCTGCTCGAGCCGGACAACCCGTGGGCGCACGAGGGCCTGGCCCGCGTGCTGCGGGCGCGCGGCGACGGCGAGGCGGCGGCGCGGGCCTTCGCGAAGGCGCGCGAGCTGCACCACCCGGAGCTGGTCAGCGCGGTCAGCCTCGCGGGCGCGGGCGACGGCCCGTTCCGCTGATCGCGGTCCGAGCGCGCGGCGGCGCGGCCTCGCGGCTACTCGTCGCCGACGTACTGCCAGCCGAAGCGGCCCTTGATGCAGAGGTGGCCGTCGGTCACCGACGAGTCGGACGGCGACGTCACCTTGACGACCCGGTTGTCCTGCGTGTGCAGGGTCAGCGAGCAGCCGACGCCGCAGTAGGGACAGATCGTCGTCGTCTGCGCCTGGCGCGCCTCGTCCCAGGTGCCGGCCTGCCGCATCTCGTGCTCGCGGTGGAAGACCAGCGCGCCGGTCGGGCAGACGCCGATGCAGTTGCCGCAGAAGACGCACGCCGACTCGTCGAGCGGGGTGGCGAGCTCCGTCGAGATCCGCGCGTCGAAGCCGCGGCCGGCGACCGCGATCGCGAAGGTGTGCTGGGCGTCGTCGCCGCACGCCTCGACGCACTTGTAGCAGAGGATGCACTTGCCGTAGTCGCGGACGAAGAGGTCGTTGTCGACGGTGGCCGGCTGCGCGACGGTGGCGGCGCGGTCGCCGACGGGCGCGTGGTGGTGGCCGGGCACCGCGGCGTCGCGCGCGCCGGCCTCGGCCGGGGCCGCCGGTGGGCCGAAGCGCGCGGGATCGGCGCCGTAGCGCGCGTTCCAGGCCGGGATGTCCGGCGTGGCGGACAGATCCACCGACGAGCCGAGCAGCTCGAGGACGAGCTTGCGCGAGACGCGGACGCGCTCGGAGTCGGTGCGCACGACCATGCCCGGCTCCGCCTTGCGCGAGCAGGACGGGACGAGCGTGCGCGCGCCCTCCAGCTCGACGACGCAGACGCGGCAGACGTTGACCGGCGCGAGGTTCGGCGCCCAGCAGAGCGTCGGCACGTCGATCGCGGCCGCGCGGCACGCGTCGAGGAGCGTCGCCCCCTCGGCGACCGCCACCGGCTTGCCGTCGACGGTGAGCTCGACCGTGCGCAGCGGGCCGTCGGCGGTGCGCGCCGGCGTCGTCGCCGGCGTCGACGGATAGAGCGGCAGGCGGATCACGGCGCGGCCTCCTTCTCGACGGAGAGCGGCACGGCGTCGGCCGGGGCGGCGGCCGGCGGCGTGGGCGGGAACAGCGCGCCGAGCCGCTCGACCGCGCTCTCGATCGCGCTCGACGCGGTCTGGCCGAGGCCGCAGATCGACGCGTCGCGCATCACCTGGCCGAGCTCGCGCAGGCGCACGCGCTCGGCGGCGACGGTGTCGAGCGGCGCGCCGCGGCCGATCCGGCGCACCAGCTCCTCCTGGCGCACGGTGCCGACGCGGCACGGCACGCACTGGCCGCAGCTCTCGTCGCGGAAGAAGCCGGCGATCCGCTCGAGGACCGGGCCCATCGCGACGGCGTGATCGAGGACGAGCACGACGCCGGAGCCGAGCGTGGCGCCGGCCTTGCGGGTGTCCTCGAAGGTGAGCGGCAGGTCGAGGTCGCGCGGGCCGACGAACGTGCCGGCCGCGCCGCCGAGGAGGACGGCCTGGACGTCGGCGATGCGGGTGCCGGCGAGCTCGAGCAGCGCGCGCAGGGTGACGCCGTGGGGCAGCTCGTAGAGGCCCGGGCGCCCGACGCTGCCGGAGACGCAGAAGAGGCGCGTGCCCGGCGACGCCGCGGTGCCGTGCGTGCGGTACGAGGCGGCGCCGCCGGTCAGGATGAGCGGGACGTTGACGAGCGTCTCGACGTTGTTGACGACGGTGGGCCGACCGAACAGCCCGGCCTCGACGGGGAACGGCGGCTTGGTGCGCGGCTCGCCGCGGAAGCCCTCTAGCGACGCGAACAGCGCGGTTTCCTCGCCGCAGATGTACGCGCCGGCGCCGAGGCGCAGCTCGAGCTCGAAGCGGACGCCCTTGCCGAGCACGTCGTCGCCGAGGAGGCCGCGGGCGCGCGCGGTGGCGATCGCGTGCGCGAGGCGGGCGCGCGCGAGCGGGTACTCGCCGCGCAGGTAGACGAAGCCGCGCTCGGCGCCGACGGTGGTGCCGGCGATCGTCATCGCCTCGACGAGCGCGAACGGGTCCTCCTCCATGATGACCCGGTCCTTGAACGTGCCGGGCTCGGACTCGTCGGCGTTGCAGACGACGTACTTCGGGCGCGCGGCGGCCTGCGCGACCGCGCTCCACTTGCGGCCGGTCGGGAAGGCGGCGCCGCCGCGGCCGAGCAGGCCGGCGTCGGTGATCTCGCGGAGGACGAAGGCGGGACCGCGATCGAGCGCGAGGCGCAGCGCCGCGTAGCCGCCGTGCGCGCGGTAGTCGTCGAGGGACGTCGGATCGACGGCGCCGGCGCGCGCGAGCAGCCGGAGCGGCGTCGCGCGATCGGCGTGGTTGCGCTGCGGGACGAGCGCGCGCGACGGCGGCGCGGGCGTGCGCGCCTCCAGCGCGGCGGCAGCTTGCGCGGCGGTCGTCGGGCCCCACGCGCCGGTGCGCGGCGCCTGGCCGGCGACGGTG
>DASZXE010000440.1:0-1976 GCA_035546475.1 Kofleriaceae bacterium | reverse complement strand
GCCAGGAAGCGGTCGCGCCGCGACCACCAGGTGCCGGCGCCGGTCGTCCGCAGCACGACGGTCGCGCGCGGCTGCGCGGCCACGCCGGCGTCGATCACGATCGCCGTCACGTTGTCGCCGCCGCCGCCGCGCAGCGCCGCCTCGATCAGATCGCGCACCACCTCGTCGGCGGCGTCGGTCGACGCGGTCACGTGGTGGATCGCGTCGCCCGCCGCGTAGCCGTACAGGCCGTCCGAGCAGAGCAGCAGGCGGTCGCCCGGCTGCAGGTCGACCTCGGCGACGTCGATCTGCGCCGTCGCCTTCGCCCCCAGGTTGCGCGACAGCACGTTCTTGTAGGCGTGCCGGTCGGCCTCCTCCGGCGCGAGCGCACCGCGCGCGATCAGCTCCGCGACCACCGTGTGATCCTGCGTCAGCCGGTGCAGGCGCCCGTCGCGCCGGAGGTACCCCCGGCTGTCGCCGACGTGCGCGATCGTCGCCCGCCGCCCCTCGATCAGGCACGCGACCACGGTCGTGCCCATGCCGTGGCGGTCGCGCCGCCGCTGCGCCTCGCCGTGGACCGCCGCCGACGCCGCGTTGATCGCCGCCTCGAGCAGCGGCCGCGGCGCGAGCTGCGCCCTCCGGGCGCGCACATACTCGTGGACGACGTCGCGCGCCTTGCTCGACGCGACGTCGCCGGCGTTGGCGCCGCCCATCCCGTCGAAGACCGCGTACAGCCCGTACTTCGCGTCGAGGATGATCGCGTCCTCGTTGTGCTCGCGCACGTTGCCGCGATGGCTGTCGCCCGCCGCCCGGACCGACAGCCTGCTCACCGCCACGCCTCGGTCTGGCGGCGCTGCGCCAGGCGCCGCGCCAGCTCGTCGGCGGTCACCTCGTTCACCTGCCGCGCCGTGATCCGCAGCGCGTAGGTGATCGCCAGCGGCAGCGCGGTGTCGTCGGGGCGCGCTGCCTTCGCGACCTGGATCGCCACGTCGCCGATCGCCACCAGCAGCCGCAGCGCGTGGTCGGGCGCGAGCCCCTCGGCGCCGCGCAGGGCCACGAAGGAGCGGACGAACCCGCGGTGCAGCGCCTGGTCGCTCGACGCCATCAAGGTCTGCAGGCCGAGCAGCACCTTCTCGAACATGGCCTGGGCGGCCTCGGAAGGCCACCGAGCGATCGCGTGGTCGAGGCTGGCTCGAACCTCGACGAGGCGGGCCAGCATCGTCGGCCGCAGCTCGTCGAACGCCGCGACGTACCCCGGGGAGGTCACGGGGCCGATGCTACCAAGCCGCGGCGGCCCGTGATACGGTCACCGCCGTCAAGGACGCCGATCGTGAAGGGGGGGCGCATCCTGGTCATCGATGACGAGCCCATGGTCCGCGAGGCCGTGGGCCGCATGCTCGTGGCCGAAGGCTACGCCGTCGACCACGCCAGCGACGGCGCCGCGGCCCTCGCGCTGCTCGACGCCGACCCGCCCGACGTCATCCTGCTCGATCTGATGATGCCCGGCATGAACGGCCGCCAGTTCCTGAGCGTGCTGCGCGACGACCGCCGCTCGGAGATCCCGGTGGTCGTGATGACCGCGGTCCACGGCCTCGCCCAGCGCGCGGTCGACCTCGGCGCCACCGACGTCGTCGAGAAGCCGTTCGACCTCGACGAGCTGCTGAACAAGGTCGCGCTCGCGGTCTTCCGCAGCCGGCGCGGGCGGTTCCGGCCGGCGACGCCGCCGCGCCACGTCGCCTCGATGGGCGCGCCCGCGCCGCGCGCCGAGGCCGACGAGCGGGTGGTCGCCGTCATCGATCGCGATCTCGACGCGCTCACCCACGTCGAGACGCTGCTCGGCCGCCACGGCTTCACGGTCGTGCCGGTGCCGCGCCTCACCGACGAGGTCCGCCGCACGCTGCGCGCGCTGGCGCCGCGCGTGATCGTCGTCGGCCTCGATCCCGGCTCGCCCGACGCGCCGACCGCCGACGACGTGCGCGCCGCCACCGGCCTCCACG
>DASZXE010000439.1:0-7778 GCA_035546475.1 Kofleriaceae bacterium | reverse complement strand
CGGCCTGACGGTGGGCGCGGAGCTCGACGGCGTGCTGACCCGCGCGCTCGCGACCCAGCCGCGGTCGCGCTACCCGGACGTGCGCGAGTTCTGGTCCGCCGTCCACGTCGCCGTCGACGCGCCGTGAGCCGCGCGGTCCTCCGCGATCGCGGCTTCCAGGTGCTCGTCGGCGGCGTGGTCGTGCTCGCCGTGCTCGGCTTCGTCGGGGCCGAGCATGCACCGCTCAATCACGTCGCGAGCAGTTTGAACGTCCGATCCGAGCTCGGGATGATCACGATGCCGCCGCTGAACGTCGCGGCCGGGCTCCACCGGCGCGAGATGCCGACCCGCACGCGGGCGCGGAACGCGAGCGCGCACGCGGGCGGGAAGAGCACGACGGCGGTCGACGTCCCAGGTTGTCGCTGCCGCTGCGGATCGCCGGCACGAGGTGCGCGAACGCGTGCACCGCCGGGACGCCGACCTCAGCCAGCCCCTCACCGCATCGACGTCATCACGGCCGGATCAGCGGGCCGGCGCGGCGCGGGCGAGCGCGCGGCTACTTCGTCACCGGCGGCGGCGGCGACCACGGCGCGCCCTGGAAGGCGTTGCCGGCGGCCAGCTCGTCGAGCATCTGGGCGAGGCGCTTGCGCTTGTCGTCGTTCAGCTTGGCCGCGTGGATCCAGGTCAGGTACTCGGTCTGCTGGTACTTGGGGCGCGCGCGGTAGGCGTCGGTCAGCTTGCGCGCCTCGAGCGCGCTGCGGACGAAGCCGGGCATCGCCGGGGCGGGGACGGTCGAACCGACGTGCTTGCTGCTCATCGAGACGTCGGTAGCACGGCCCGCCGCCGCCGCGTACCGCGCCGGGCCGGGAGCAGCGCGGCGGCGACGCTGGCCTGATCCCGGCGACCTGGGGTACACGAGCGCCATGCCGCGCCGCCCCGACCTGGAGTCCGTCCTCATCATCGGGTCCGGGCCGATCGTCATCGGCCAGGCGTGCGAGTTCGACTACTCGGGGACGCAGGCGTGCAAGGCGCTGCGCGCCGAGGGGCTGCGGGTCGTGCTGATCAACAGCAACCCGGCGACGATCATGACCGACCCGGACCTGGCCGACGCGACCTACGTCGAGCCGCTCACCGTCGACGTGCTCGACCAGGTGCTGGCCATCGAGCGGCCGACCGCGGTCCTGCCCACGCTCGGCGGCCAGACCGGCCTCAACCTGGCGATGGCCGCCCACAAGGCCGGCATCCTCGAGAAGCACGGCACCGAGCTCATCGGCGCGTCGGTGAAGGCGATCGACATGGCCGAGGATCGCCAGCTCTTCAAGCAGGCGATGGAGCGGATCGGCCTCGAGTGCCCGCGCTCGCGGCTGGTCGGGTCGGTCGCCGAGGCGCGCGCCGCCGTCGAGGAGACCGGCTTCCCGGCGATCCTGCGGCCGTCGTTCACGCTCGGCGGCTCGGGCGGCGGCATCGCCTACAACGCGCGCGAGCTCGACCGCATGGTCCAGTTCGCCCTCGACATGTCGCCGGTCCACCAGGTGCTGATCGAGGAGTCGGTGCTCGGCTGGAAGGAGTACGAGCTCGAGGTCGTCCGCGACGCCAGGGACAACGCGGTCATCATCTGCTCGATCGAGAACCTCGATCCGATGGGCGTCCACACCGGCGACTCGATCACCGTCGCGCCGGCGATGACGCTCACCGACAAGGAGTACCAGGTGATGCGCGACGCCTCGATCGCGATCATGCGCGAGATCGGCGTCACCACCGGCGGCTCCAACGTGCAGTTCGCCGTCGATCCGGCGACCGGCCGCCAGCTCGTCATCGAGATGAACCCGCGCGTCTCGCGCTCGAGCGCGCTGGCGTCGAAGGCGACCGGCTTCCCGATCGCGAAGATCGCCGCCAAGCTGGCCATCGGCTACACGCTCGACGAGCTGAAGAACGACATCACGCGCACCACGCCGGCGTCGTTCGAGCCGACCATCGACTACGTCGTGGTCAAGTGGCCGCGCTTCGCGTTCGAGAAGTTCCCGGCGGCCAGGCCGGTGCTCGGCCCGCAGATGAAGTCGGTCGGCGAGGCGATGGCGATCGGCCGCACCTTCCGCGAGGCGCTCGGCAAGGCGATCCGCTCGCTCGAGACGGGGCGCGACGGCTTCGACCTGCCGCTCGGCCCGCTCGCCGACGATCTGCCGCAGCTCGAGCGCGCGATGGCGATCGCCGGCCCCGACCGGCTGTTCCAGCTCGCGCGCGGCTTCCAGCTCGGCCTCACCGTCGAGCGCGCGTACGAGCTGACGCGGATCGATCCGTGGTTCCTCCGGCAGATCCTCGCGATGGCGGAGGACGAGCTGGCGGTCGCGGCCAGGCACGAGCTGGCCGCGGTGACGCCGGCCGAGCTGCGCCGGTGGAAGCGCGGCGGGCTGTCGGACCGCCGCATCGCCGCGCTGCTCGGCGCCCCCGAGGGCGACGTGCGCGCGGCCCGGCTCGCCGCCGGCCTCCGCCCGGTCTTCAAGCGGGTCGACACCTGCGGCGCCGAGTTCGCCGCCCACACGCCGTACCTCTACTCGTCGTACGAGGACGAGTGCGAGGCGGAGCCGAGCGACCGCCGCAAGGTCATCATCCTCGGCGGCGGCCCCAACCGGATCGGCCAGGGGATCGAGTTCGACTACTGCTGCGTGCACGCGTCGATGGCGCTCGCCGAGCTCGGCCTCGAGTCGATCATGGTCACTTGCAACCCGGAGACGGTGTCGACCGACTACGACACCAGCGACCGGCTCTACTTCGAGCCGCTCACGCTCGAGGACGTGCTGGCGATCTGCGACCGCGAGCGGCCGTGGGGCGTGATCGTGCAGTTCGGCGGCCAGACGCCGCTCAAGCTGGCGGTGCCGCTGACCCGGGCGGGCGTGCCGCTGCTCGGCACCAGCGCCGACGCGATCGACCGCGCCGAGGACCGCGAGCGGTTCGGCGCGGTGCTCGACAAGCTGGCGCTGCGGGCGCCGCGCTGGGGCATCGCCCACTCGCTCGACGAGGCGCACGACGTCGCGGCGACGATCGGCTTCCCGATCATGATCCGGCCGAGCTACGTGCTCGGCGGCCGCGCGATGGAGCGCATCTACGATCGCCAGGGCCTCGACGACTACACCGCGCGGCTCGGCCCGGCGTCGCAGATCTCGTTCCCCCTGCTGATCGACCAGTTCCTCCACGACGCGGTCGAGCTCGACGTCGACGTGGTCGCCGACGCCACCGGCGCGGTCGTGGTCGGCGGCGTGATGGAGCACATCGAGGAGGCCGGCATCCACTCGGGCGACTCGGCGTGCGCCCTGCCGCCCTACTCGCTGCCGCCCGCGATCATCGAGGAGATCCGCCGGCAGGCGACGCGGCTCGCGATCGAGCTCGGCGTGGTCGGCCTGATGAACACCCAGTTCGCGGTGCACGACGGGCTGGTCTACGTGCTCGAGGTCAACCCGCGCGCGTCGCGGACGGTGCCGTTCGTGTCGAAGGCGATCGGCGTGCCGCTGGCGAAGGTCGCCGCCAAGGTGATGGCCGGCAAGACGCTCGCCGAGCTGGGCCTGCACGAGGTGACGCCGGCGCACTACTCGGTGAAGGAGTCGGTCTTCCCGTTCGTGAAGTTCGAGGAGGTCGACACCATCCTCGGCCCGGAGATGCGCTCGACCGGCGAGGTGATGGGGCTCGGGCCGTCGTTCGCCGAGGCGTACCTGAAGGCGCAGGACGCGGCCGGCGTCGATCTGCCGGTGGCCGGCACCGCGTTCCTGTCCGTCCGGGATGCGGACAAGGCGGCGGCGGCCGAGGTCGGCCGCGAGCTGCACGAGCTCGGCTTCGAGCTGGTCGCGACCCACGGCACCGCGAAGGCGCTGGCGGCGGCGGGGCTGCCGGTGCGCGGGCTCAACAAGGTGCTCGAGGGCCGGCCGCACTGCGTCGACGCGATGGACAACGGCGAGATCCACTTCGTCGTCAACACGACCGAGGGCCGCCAGGCGATCCTCGACTCGCAATCGCTGCGGCGCGGCGCCCTGCGCAACCGGCTGGCCTACTTCACGACGATCCGCGGGGCGCGGGCGGCGCTCGCCGCGATCCGGCTGGCCCGCCACGAGCACCGCCACGTCCAGGCGCTGCAGCGCTACCAGGCCGCCCGCACCGGACCCGGGTGAGCGGCGCCCGGCGACGGGCCGACCTGCCGTCGGATCTGGCTGCGGCGGCGGGGTTGTGGAAGAATGAGGCTTCGCGCCGGCGCGCCGTGGCTCCACGGCGGCCGCACCATCCGGGCCGCGGTCGGACGATCGTGGCCCTCGCTGCGACGAGGCTGCCATGGCTGCTGACAGATTCCCGATGACCCCCGCTGGCCACGCCTGGATGCGACGCCAGCTCAAGAAGCTGAAGGAGATCGACCGCCCGGCCAACGCGCGCGCGATCGAGATCGCCCGCGGCCACGGCGACCTGTCGGAGAACGCCGACTACTCGGCCGCCAAGGAGGAGCAGGGGATGATCGAGGCGCGGATCCGCGAGTACGACGCCAAGCTGTCGCTCGCCGAGGTCATCGACCCGACCACGCTGTCGGGCGACCGCGTGCAGTTCGGGGCGACGGTGACGATCGAGGACACCGTGAGCGGCGAGCGCTCGACCTACACGATCGTCGGCGAGCACGAGGCCGACATCAAGAAGCGGCGGATCTCGCTGTCGGCGCCGGTCGCGCGCGCGCTGCTCGGCAAGCGGCTCGGCGACGAGGTCGAGGTGCAGACGCCCAGGGGCAAGCGCGAGGTCGAGGTGGCGGCGGTCGAGTGGCTGGCGGTCGGCAGCCTCGACGGCGAGCCCGACGAGGCCTGAGCTCGGGCGGCGCTCGGGGTCGTCAGGCCCGCGCGCGGGGTGGCGCGCGGCGCGGGCGCGGGGCATCGTAAGGGGATGAGACGCTCGGTCCCGGGGCTGCTGATCCTGGCGCTGGCGGCGCCGGGCGGCGCGCTCGCGTGGGCCGGCGCGTCGCGCCCGGGCCGCATCGTGCGCCTCGAGAAGCCGGCGCCCGACCGGATACACGTCGCGGCCGGCACGTTCACGATGGGCGTGCCGCCGTCGGACGTGAAGCCGCTCGAGGACGAGTGCAGCCAGGTGACGAACGTCGTGCTGCAGGTGGCGCCGCCGGCCAGCGCGGCCGGCGTCCTGATCGGGAACGGCGAGGTCTCGCTGTGCGAGGTGTGGGGCGAGGCGCTCGATCGGCGCGCGCTGCGGCCGGTGTGGGTCGACGCCTTCTCCATCGATCGCACCGAGGTGACCCAGGCCGCGTACCGCGCGTGCGTGCAGGCGGCCGCGTGCTCGCCGGTGCCGCTCACCTCGATGCCGCGCCCGCACGTCGGTCCCGACCTGCCGGTCACCTGGATCACGCGCGGCGAGGCCGACACCTACTGTCACTGGCGCGGCGGCCGGCTGCCGACCGAGGCCGAGTGGGAGAAGGCCGCGCGCGGCACCGACGGCCGCACCTGGCCGTGGGGCGACCACGGCCTCGACGACGATCAGGTCCCGCCGGGCTGGGGCTTCAACCACGGCAAGCCGCGCGACACGACCTTGCGCGGGGCCGAGCAGGTCTACCGCAGCAGCGACGACCCCCGCCTGCTCGGCGATCCCGACGACCGCGACGGCTACGCGTTCGCGGCGCCGGTCGGGCGGCTGCGCTGGGCGCGCGGGCCGTACGGCACGCTCGACCAGGCCGGCAACGTCGCCGAGTGGGTGCTCGACGACTGGAGCGACCAGGGCTACGACGGGCTGCCGCGCGCGAACCCGGTGCGGGTCGTCCCGGGTGGCGGCAGCGCGATCACCCGCGGCGGGAGCTGGCGCGACCCGCCGTTCCTGGCGCGCACCGATCTGCCGTCGTACGCGAGCGCGTCGGAGCCCGGCGGCGCGCTGCTGTCGCCCGACCAGCGCGCGGTGCACATCGGGTTCCGCTGCGTCTACGGCGGCGCGATCCCCGACAGCACGACCACCGCGACGGATCCCGACCCGGTCCCCTGAGCGAGCCGAGCGAGCGGCCCGGTGATCCGGTCAGGGCGGCGCGTCGATGGCGGCGTCGATCGGCGCGTCGGGGGCGGCGTCGGTCGGCGCGTCGTCGGCGGCGTCGACCTCGTCGGCGTCGAGCGGCACGTCGACGCCCGAGTCGCGGTTGTCCGACACGCCCTGCTGGCACTCCTGGGTGCCGACGTTGCAGATGAGCGGGTCGGGGCAGTCCGCGTTGCGCTGGCAGCGGTCGCCCTCGCCGGGCCGGCAGCCGCCGAACGACAGGGCGAGCCCCGTCAGGCCGGCCGCCGCGGTGGCGACGCCCGCGAGCAGGCGAGAACGGATCGACATGAAGGCTAGATAGCACAGACCGTGAATGGGCTCGGGGGGTTGCCTGCCGCGCACGGAGGTCGCGACGGCTGTCCACCGGGCGGCGCGCTCGTGGCTCCCGGGTTCAACTGCCCCGGAGTCCGTCATGGAGCGCCTGCTGCTCGCCTCCCTCCTGCTCGCGTCGCTGATCCTCCAGGTGACGCGGTCCGACCCTGCGCCCGCCGCCGCCGCGGCCTGCGCACCGATGGCCGACGGCGCGCTCGCGCCCCAGGCGCCGATGCCGCCGATGCCGCCGATGCCGCCGATGCCGCCGCCGCCGCCGCGCGCCTTCATCATGCCCGGCGACCTCGACCTCCACCTGTCGGGCGACCTCGCGTGGCTCGATCACCTGCAGCTCGATCGCGTCGTGTCGCGCGACCTCGAGGCGGGCGCGGAGGAGACGTGCCCGACCGGGTCGGTCTGCTCGTTCGGCTGCGCCGGCGGCGGCTGCAAGGTCGACTGCGACAGCGGCAGCGTCTGCGCGGTGAGCTGCGACGGCGGCCGCTGCCACAACGCCTGCGGCGACGGCGCGGTCTGCAGCCTCGAGTGCGCCGGCAACGACTGCACGTCGACCTGCGGCGACGGCGCGGTCTGCCACGCCGAGGACGGCAACGGCCACGACGCCGATCACGATCACCGCTGGCTCCGCCTGCGCCGCCAGCGGCCGAGCTGAGCCCGCTCGCCGCCGTCAGCGCGCCGCCAGCCACGCGCCCGCGAGCCGCACCCGCTCGGGGCTCGACGGCGGGCTCGCCGCGACCGCGCTGGCGACGTCGGCGAGGCTGTCGGCGCGCCCGCGCACCGCGATGACCTGCGCCGCCGCCGCCGCGCGCACGTCCGGATCCGGATCGTCGGCGGCCGCCTCGAGCGCCGCGCGGTCGTGCAGGGCCGACACCGCCTGCGCCCGCAGCGCCGGCTCCGGATCGCCGGCCAGCGCGCGCAGCCTCGTCTGGCTCGCGTCGTCGCCGCGCGCCGCCAGCGCCGCGATCGCCGACGCCCGCACCACCGGCTGATCGCTGCCGGCCAGCTCGTCGAGCTTCGCCGCCGCCGCCGGCCCCGCGAGGCCGCCCCACGCCGTCGCCAGCGCCGCCTGCACGCTCGCGCTGCGATCGCCCGCGACCGCCGTCAGCTCCTTGGCCGCCCTCGCCGGATCCAGCGCCGACAGCGCCGCCACCGCCGCGGCCCGCACCCGCTCGTCGCGATCGTGCAGGAGGCCGATCACCAGCTTCGTCGCCGTGTCGCTCCGCGCGCCCGCCCGCGCCGCCGCCGCGATCGCCTGCGCGCAGGTCGCCCGCACCGACGCGTCCGGATCGCCGAGCCCGCGCCGCATCACGCCCCACGCCGCCGGATCCGCCGGCACCGAGCCCATCGCGCGGCACGCCGCCCCGCGCACCGCCAGGTCGTGATCGGTCGACAGCCGCCGCCACTCGCCGGCCGCGCCCGGCACC
>DASZXE010000438.1:0-4695 GCA_035546475.1 Kofleriaceae bacterium | reverse complement strand
CGGCGCTGAGCGCCCTCGTCGGCGACGAGCCGGCCGACGACGGGGCGCCGACCTGCCGCGAGGCCGTCGACCACGCGATGACGCTCTTGCAGGGCGATCCGTCGCGCCCGCACGATCCCGACGAGGCGCACCCGCACACCCGCGACGACCGCGACGACGCGCGCCCCACGTACCTCGACGAGGCGCGCGCCGCCTACGTCGACGGCTGCGCGGAGCTGGGCCCGGCCGGCCGCCGCTGCGTCGCCGGCGCGTCGACGGTGGCCGCCGTCGACGCCTGCTTCGCCGATCCGGCCATGACCAGCGCGCCGCCGCCCGCGCCCGCGCCCGCGCCGTAGCCGGGCTACTCCTCGAAGTCGACGCGGTCGCGGTAGCCGTAGCCGCCGTACGCGCTGCCGCCGTAGTCGCTGCCGAGCAGGCCGTCGAGCTCCTTGTCGGTCGCGTCGTCGACGTCGATGCCGCGCTGGCGGATCTGGGTGGCGGCGGCGTAGCGGCGCTGGTCGCCGTCCGGCGCCGAGCGGAACGCGCGCAGGAGCGCCTGGTCGACGTCGTCGCCGCCCGCGCCCGACGCGTAGATCGCCGCGGCCGCGATCTGCGGATCGCTGTCCTCGATGTAGCGGGCCAGGGTCGAGCTCACCCGCGGATCGTCGGCGCTGCCGAGGCCGTTGATGGCGGCGACCCGGTCATCGGTGCTGCCGCTCGAGGCCGACTGGATCAGGCTGTCGATCGCCTGCGGCGACCCGATGGTGCCGAGCGTCGACATCGCCTGCGCCTTGACCGACGGATCGGCGTCGTGCGCCATCGCGACCAGCCGCGCGGTGTCGGCGTCGTCGGGCCGCTGGGCGAGCACCTGCAGCGCCGCGCCGCGCACGCCGGCGTCCTTCGAGTCGAGCGCGTCGCGGATCGCGGCGTCGGCCTCGTCGCTGCCGGCGTTCGACAGCGACCAGACCGCCGCGCGCGCGGCGTCGGGGTCGTCGCCGCCGATCAGCGCGCGGGCCGCGGTCACCCCCTCGCTGCCGCCGGCGGTGAGGAGCTGCTGCGTCGCCTGCGCGCGCAGCGCCTGCGGGCCGCTGGTCGCGACCTTGACCAGCGCCGCCCGCAGGTCGCCGTCGATCGCGGTGCCGTAGCCGAGCGCGCCGATCGCGGCGCCGGCGCGGGCGACGTCGTCGTCGCCGATCGCCGCCACCAGGAGCTGCCGCGCCTCCGGCGTGCCGACCCGGCCGAGGATCGTCGCCGCCTGGCTGACCTCGTCGGGGCGGCCGCCGAGCAGCGCGTCGCCGAGCAACTGCGCGAGCGCGGGATCGTCGGGCCGCGTCTGGCTGAGCGCGTCGAGCGCGGCGTTGCGGAGCGGGCCGTGCTCGCGGCCGGCGACGTCGAGGAGCGTCGCGCGCGCCTCGGGGCCGGGCGCGTCGCCGAGCATCGCGATCGCCGCGAGCCGGTCGGCGCGGGTGCCGGTCTTGATCAGGTCGTTGACCATGCCGACCGCGGCCGGCGCGCCGTTGCGCAGCAGGATCGGCAGCGCCTCGCGCCGCGCCGACGCCGTGCCGTCCTTCGCGATCGACAGCAGCGCCGCATCGATGTCGTCGCCGCGCAGGGTCCCGAGCGCCGCCAGCACCGCCGAGCCGCGCCGGCCGCCCTCGAGCGCGACCTCGATCAGCTTGCCGCGCGCTTCGTCGTCGCCGAGGTTGGCGAGCGTGGTCGCGATCTGGTTCTCGACGTCCAGGTCGCCGTGCGCGAGCAGGTCGCCGAGGACGTCGATCGCCTCGCTGCCGCCGAGGTCGCCGAGCGCGCTCACCACCGCCCACCGCACGTTCGAGTTGCCCTGCGCCGCCGCCTTCGCCAGCACCGGCACCACCGTCGTGTCGCCCGAGCGGCCGAGCGCGCCGATCGCGGCCTGGCTGGTCTGCGGCTCGCCGGCCTCGATGACCGCGGTCAGCCGCTTCACCACCGCCGGCGTCGTCGGATCGAGGGCGCCGAGCGCGGCGACCCGGATGCGCAGGTCGGGCGCGTCGACCAGGCCGAGCAGCGCCTCCTGCGCCGACGGGATCTGCGCGAGCGCCGCGACCGCGCTCGGTCCGGTGGCGCCGTCGCCCGCGCGCGCGATGGCGACGAGCTGCTTCACCGCGGCGTCGCCGCCCTGCTCGCCGAGCGCCCAGATCGCGGTCAGCCGGGCGGGATCGCCCCGGTCGGCGGCGAACGTGCACAGCGCGGCGACCGCCCGCTCGTCGGGCGTCGAGCCGAGCGCGCCGATCGCCGCCGTGCGCACGCGCGGCCGCAGATCGTTCGCGAGGCCGAGCAGCACGTCGGTCGCGTGGTGGGTGCCGATGTGGCCGATCGCGCCGATCACCGCCTCGGGCACGCCCGCGCGCGGATCGTCGACGAGCGGCACCATCGCGGCGACCGCGTCGTCGGTGCCGACGGTGCCGAGCTTGTCGGCGTAGATGCCGACCTCGCGCGCGGTGCGGGCCGCCAGGAGCTTGTCGATCAGCTCGGCCTCCGACACGCCGAGCGCCGACGCCGGCACCCGCACCGGGCGGCGCAGGCGCTCGACGGCGGTGCGGCTCTCGCCGCGCGCGGGCGCCCCGAAGCGGGTGGGCGTACGCGCTCGCTGGTGCGCGACCGCGACCGACGCTACGGTGGTGAGAGCCAGGACGGCGCACGCGAGCTGATAGTGACGGACGGACACGGGCTTGCCTTTCGCCGGCGGTGACCTATGAACGAACGACGGCGCGGACCGGTTCATTTCACACGGCTGGACGGCCGGATTGACCGCGCTCACAACCCCTTGCCACACTGGACGCCATGCTGACCCCCCACGAGACAGAAGAGCTGAAGGAACGGCTCGAGACCGAGCTGGGTCGGCTGCGGCAGAACAGCCTCAACGCGCTCGGCTTCACCATGGACCGCGACCGCGACCGCATCGGCCGTGACTCGATGGACGAGTCGACCGAGGAGGAGCTGTACTCGACGCAGCTCCGGCTGGTGGACCGCGAGAACGGCCTCATCATCAAGATCCAGGAGGCGCTCAAGCGGCTGGAGGGCGGGCAGATCGACGAGTGCGAGGAGTGCAGCGAGCCGATCGGCTTCAAGCGGCTGATGGCCCGGCCGGTGACGACGCTCTGCTTCGAGTGCAAGAGCGCCCGCGAGCGCGTCGAGGCCGACGAACCGACCGAGTGAGGGCCGGCCGCGAGGCGTGGGGCCGCGAGCGAAGCGAGCTTCGGGGTAGCGCCCGCGACGACGCGGCCGAGCGCGCGCAGCGCGCGAGCAGGCCCGAACGTATCGATCGACTGAGGGCCGGCCGCGAGGCGTGGGGCCGCGAGCGAAGCGAGCTTCGGGGCAGCGCCCGCAACGACGCGGCCGAGCGCGCGCGGCGCGCGAGCCGGCCCCGAGGCGCCGATCGAGTGATCACCTCTCGATCGTAGGCGGGCCGCGGGTTTGCGCCCTGCCGAAGCCATCTGATACGCTTCCCGGGCGTCAGCATGCGTGACCGCTACACGATCACCGAGCGCCTCGACCAGGGCGGCATGGCGGAGGTGTTCCGCGGTGTCGCCGAGGGCATCGAGGGCTTCAAGAAGTCGGTCGCGATCAAGCGCATCCTGCCGAACCTGACGAAGAACCAGAAGTTCGTCAGCATGTTCCTCGACGAGGCGCGGCTCTCGCTGTTCCTCCAGCACGCCAACATCGTCGCGGTCTTCGACATCTCGAAGACGGCCGACAACGCGTACTTCCTCGTCATGGAGTACGTCGATGGCTGCAACCTGAAGGCGCTCATGGAGCGCCAGAAGGCCAAGGGCAAGCGCATCGACGTCGGCCAGGCCATCTACCTGATGAACGAGTGCTGCAAGGCGCTCAACTACGCGCACAACCTCGAGCACCCGGAGACCGGGCAGCCGCTCGGGATCGTCCACCGCGACATCTCCCCGCCCAACATCCTGCTGTCGAAGATGGGCGAGGTGAAGCTCGTCGACTTCGGCCTCGCGAAGGCGAACAGCCAGATCGAGTCGACCGACCCGGGGGTGGTGAAGGGCAAGTTCAGCTACCTGTCGCCGGAGGCGGCGAGCGGCCTCGAGGTCGACGCGCGCGCCGACGTGTTCGCGGTCGGCATCATCCTGTGGGAGATGTTCACCGGGCGCCGGCTGTTCTACGGCGACACCGACTACCAGACGGTCGAGCTGGTGCGGCAGGCGCGGGTGCCGTCGATCCAGGCGCTCAACCCGGAGATCGACGCCGAGCTGGAGGCGATCGTCAGGAAGGCGCTCGCCCGCGATCCGGAGGAGCGCTACCAGCACGCGGCCGACCTCGGCGAGGCGCTGGTGCAGTACCAGTTCTCCCGCCGGCTGAAGGTGACCGCGCGCGACATCGCGGCGCTCGTGCGCGAGACGCAGATGGAGCTCATGCGCAAGCGCAGCGCGGAGCCCAAGGAGTCGCTGATCGACTCGCTCATCAACGACGAGGTCCAGCGGCTGACCTCGCTCGTCGAGGAGGAGTCGCCGGCGGAGGCGAGCGCGCCCGGATCGAAGGACGCCGGGGCGATGTCGCTCGACCCGTCGGCGTTCGTGAACACCAAGGACTGGGCCGACGAGCTGCACGCGGAGCCGGCGCGGCCCGCGACGGCGTCGACGCGGCCGTCGACCGGCGCGCCCGGCGCGGGCGGTGGCACCGCACCCCTTGCGGGGGCGCGCGCGGCGCGGCCGTCGC
>DASZXE010000437.1:0-4266 GCA_035546475.1 Kofleriaceae bacterium | reverse complement strand
CCGGCCATCGCCCGGCGCGCGCGCCGCCGCGGCGCCGCCACCGGCGCGACCGCCGCGCGGATGCCGGCCGCCAGCGCGTCCCAGTCGGGGCCGCGGTCGGCGACGTCGCCGTGTGTCCGGACCTCGGACAGCAGCGCCCGCAGCTCGTCGAGCTCGCGCGCCGCCGCCGGGTCGGCCGCCAGCTGCGCCTCGACCGCGCCCCGCTCGGCCGCGGTGAGCGACGTCGGGTCGTCCGCGTACGCTGCGAGCAGCTCGTCGGCGCTGACGGTGGGCTCGGTGGTCATCGCGAGGTCTCCCCGTCGTCGCCGGGGCCGGAGCCCCGCAAGGATGCCGCGTCGCCGGCCAGCGCGCCAGCGCCGAGCAGCTCGCGCAGCTTCTTCACCGCGTAGTGGAAGCTGACCTTCGCCGCGTTCTCGGTGCAGTCGGCGAGCGCCGCGACCTCGCGGAACGGCAGGTCGTCGAACACCCGCAGCTCGAGCACCAGCTTCTGCTTCGGCGGCAACTGGGCGACCGCCGCCCGCAGGCGCGCGCCGCGCTCCGCCTCGACGAGCCCGGTCACGCCGACCGCCGGCGCCGTCAGCGCGTCGTCCGCGATCTCGGCCGGCTGCTCGCGCGCGTGGTCGCGCAGGTGGTTGAGCGCGAGGTTGATGCCGATCCGGTAGAGCCACGTCCGCACGCTGGCCTCGCCGCGGAACCGATCGAGGCTGCGGAACGCGCGCACGAACGCCTGCTGCGTGACGTCGGCGGCGTCGGCGTCGTTGCGCAGGTAGCGGCGGACCAGCCGCCACATGCCGCGCTGGTGGCGGCGGACCAGGCTGTCGAACGCGCCCTTCTCGTGGCGCTGGGCTCGCGCCACCAGGGCGGCGTCGAGGTCGGTGGCGTCGTCGGTCACCGTCGGGCTCGCGGGCCAGAGGAGGGGGAGCGCAAGGTCCACGAGGCTTGGACCCCCTGCTTGCGCCGCCCGTTAAGCGGGCGTAGGCTGCCGCCGCAACTCCTTTCGATCGCTGGCATTTCCGCGATCGCGCCCGCGAGGACCACGATGATCGACCCCGCCCGAATCGAAGACGTCGCCCGCCGCGGCCCCGCGGTCGCCGAGGCCCTCGCGAGCTGGCGCGAGCTCGACCGCCGGCGGCGCACGCTGCAAGGCGAGCTGGACGACCTGCGGAGGGAGCGCAACGACGCGAATGATCGCATGGCGCGCCTCGACAAGAAATCGGCCGAGTTCGCCACCTCGCGCGACGCGCTGCGCGCCCTGTCCGCACGCATCAAGCAGGGCGAGGCCGAGCACGCGCGCATCGAGGGCGAGACGTCGGCCCTCCTCGAGCGGATCCCGAACGCGCCGCACGCCTCGGTCCCCGACGGCACCGGCGAGCACGACAACCGCGTCGAGCGCCACTGGGGCGACAAGCCGGCGCTCGCCTTCGCGCCGCGCGACCACCACGACCTCGGCACCGCGCTCGGCATCTTCGACTTCGCGCGCGGCGTGAAGATCACCGGCGCCCGCTTCACCGTGCTGCGCGGCTGGGGCGCCCGCCTGACCCGCGCGCTCATGTCGTACATGATCGACCTGCACACCGCGGCGGGCCACGTCGAGGTGTGGCCGCCGGCGATGGTGCGGCGCACGTCGCTGCGCGGCACCGGCCAGCTCCCGAAGTTCGAGGACGACCTGTTCCGCGTCGCCGGCAAGGGCGCCGACGACGTCGACAAGGACGGCAAGCCGCTCGAGCGCAAGGAGGGCGAGTCGGAGACCCACGACAGCGACCACGATCTCTTCCTGTCGCCGACCGCCGAGGTGCAGGTCACCAACCTGCACGCCGACGAGATCCTCGACGCCGCCGCGCTGCCGCTCCGCTACTGCGCCTACGCGCCCTGCTTCCGCGCCGAGGCGGGCGCCTACGGCAAGGACACCCGCGGCCTCATCCGCCAGCACCAGTTCGACAAGGTCGAGATCGTGAAGCTGGTCGCGCCCGAGACCAGCTACGACGAGCTCGAGTCGCTCGTCGCGCAGGCGGAGGCGGTGCTGCAGGGCCTCGGCCTGCACTACCGGGTCGTCACGCTCTGCACCGGCGACCTCGGCTTCGGCGCCGCGAAGACGTACGACCTCGAGGTCTGGCTGCCCGGCCAGGGGGCCTACCGCGAGATCTCGTCGTGCTCGAACTTCGAGGCGTTCCAGGCCCGGCGCGCGAAGATCCGCTACCGGCCGGCGGCGGGCGAGAAGGCGCGGCCGGTGCACACGCTCAACGGCTCCGGGCTGGCGATCGGCCGGACGCTGGTCGCGGTGCTCGAGCAGTACCAGCAGGCGGACGGCTCGGTGATCATCCCGCCGGTCCTCCGCCCGTACGTCGGCGGCGCCGAGCGCATCGAGGCCCCCGCCCCGAAAAACCCGGGCTGATCGCCGGCCTCGCGCGCGCGAGCCACGCGAGCGCAAAATCCGGCGCGTTGATCCTTTACAAGGGGGGGCGCCTCCATATACTGCGCGCTACCTCTGGGGCACCGGAGGAGTGGCCGAGTGGTCGAAGGCAGCGGTCTTGAAAACCGCCGAGCGCAAGCTCCGGGGGTTCGAATCCCTCCTCCTCCTCCGCAACGGCTGACAATCGAATAGCTCGATCGTCGTTTCACGAGCCCCGGCTCGCGAGCGGCTGGCGCGGTCGGACGTTCGTCCGGTTGCGGCGGCCGACCGAGCCTGGACTCGAAGCCGGACCCGGCGCGCAGGATGGCGCCGCGTTGCGCCTCGCGTCGGGAAGCCGGCGCGACCCGTCCGACGAAGGCCCGGCCACGACTGGAGAGATGGCCGAGTGGCTGAAGGCACCGGTTTGCTAAACCGGCGTATGGGGGATTCCCTGTACCGAGGGTTCGAATCCCTCTCTCTCCGCTCACGGTCGCGCGCTCCTCGCGGAGTCGCTCGGCCACGTATCTTGAATAGTCTCGGTAAGATGTCTGGATCCGTAGCTCAATGGATAGAGCACCGGTCTACGGAACCGGGGGTTAGAGGTTCGACCCCTCTCGGATCCGCCACGAGGTCGCCCGCCGACGGGCGACGAGCCGTCCCGGCGCTGGCCGTGACGGTGGATGAGGTCCCGGGCCTGCCGGCCGGGACGATATTGCGCTCGCGTCGTCGACGATGCCCTCGTCGATGGCGCGGGCCGATCGCGACCTGCGAGGATGTGCCGACATGACGGATGACGACCTGATGAGCCTCGCCCTCGAGGAGGCGATCATCGCCGGAGCGGCCGGAGACGTGCCGGTCGGGGCGGTGGTGGCCGTGCCGGAGGGCGGCGCGATGAAGGTCATCGGCCGCGGGCGCAACCGCCGCGAGGCGGCCGGCGACCCGACGGCGCACGCCGAGGTCGAGGCGTTGCGCGAGGCGGCTCGCCACCTCGGCCACTGGCGGGTCGAGGGCACGCTGGTCGTCACGCAGGAGCCGTGTCCGATGTGCGCGGGGGCGCTGGTCAACGCGCGCGTCCGACGGCTCGTCTACGGCTGCGCCAACCCGAAGGCGGGCGCGGTCCACACGCTCTTCCAGCTCTGCACCGACCCGCGGCTCAACCACCGGCTCGAGGTCACCGCCGGTGTCCGCGCCGACGAGGCCGCCGGGCTGCTGCGCGGCTTCTTCGCCGGCCTCCGCGCCGAGGGCCAGAAGTAGCCGCCCGCGCCGCATCATGTTTCCGGAGGGGTGTCCGAGTGGCCGAAGGTGCCTGTTTCGAAAGCAGGTAGGCGAAAGCCTCGTGAGTTCGAATCTCACCCCCTCCGCTCCTTTTCTTCCGTGCCCACCAGCGTCGCGATTCCCTGGAGAGGTGACCGAGTGGCCGAAGGTGCACGATTGGAAATCGTGTGTATCGAAAGGTACCGAGGGTTCGAATCCCTCCCTCTCCGCCAGCGTTCCTCGCCAGTGCCGTCGCCAGGTCAGCCTGGCGGCACGCGCGCCCGCCGCGAGGTTCGTTGCGCGGTGGCTTGCATGGGTGGTGGCGGTCGAGCTAGACGATCGAGCGACGGACCAGTTCATGGTCCCGGGTGACGCAACGTCTGTGAACCCCGCCAGGCCCGGAAGGGAGCAACGGTAGCGGAACTAGCGGGTGCCTGGGGCCACCTTTCTCGGCGGCGACTTCACGGTCGCCGCCTTTTTTTTGCGCGCGCCACGACGCGGTGCACGACGCTCGGGCCACCTTTCTCGGCGGCGACTTCACGGTCGCCGTTTTTTTTTGCGCGCGCCACGACGCGGTGCACGACGCTCGGGCCACCTTTCTCGGCGGCGACTTCACGGTCGCC
>DASZXE010000436.1:0-25810 GCA_035546475.1 Kofleriaceae bacterium | reverse complement strand
CGGGTTGATGGCGCCCGCGTAGAAGACCCGGCGGCCGCCGACCTCGGCGGCCAGCGCCGCGCCGCCACGGCCGTGGCCCGACGGCGCCAGCTCGAGGCGCACGGTGCCGAGCGTGAACGAGCGGCCGAGCGGCACCGGCAGGTGCGCGTCGCCGGCGACGCCGAGGAGCGCGAGGGTCTCGGCGGTCGCGATGAGCTGTCCGTGACCCGGACGCTCGAGCGCGTCGGCGGCGGAGGCGAAGCAGATCGCGCGCGCCCGCCGCGCATCGCACCAGATCGCGGTGCCGGCGAGATGGACCCCGTCGCGCCAGCTCACGCAGCTCGGGGCGGCGGGGCGCGGGCGGCGCCTCATGCCGCCACCGTTGCACGCGGCCCGGGTGCCCGCAAACACGTCCGCCCGATCAGACCAGCACGTCCTCGGGGAGCGCGCCGGTGCGGAAGGCCTGGTCGAGGCGCTCGACCGCGTCGACGAGCGGCTTGCGCTCCGCGTCGGGCGAGGTGAAGACGATGCCCATCCCCGGCGTGTCCTCGTCCTCGACGACGACGGTGTGGGAGACGACGCCGATCGTCGACACCGGCTGCCTGGCGCCGGGGAACGTGATCAGCAGGTGGACCTCGGCCTCCTCGGGCAGCGGGTCCTCGGTGACGACGAACACGCCCTGCTCGTTGATGTCGCGCGAGTAGGCCTGGCACGGCCCGTCGAGGCCGCCGTAGGTGATCGGCAGGCGGACCGGCAGCCGGCGCAGCGTGCGCAGGTCGAGCAGGCCGCCGCGCACGAAGCCGTTGAGGTAGTTGACCTTCTCGCGCTCGGTCGGGCCGAGGGCGACCAGCACGCCGCGGGCGTTGCCGCCGCGGTGCGCGATGACCTGGCCGCGGAAGACGATGCGGGGGCCGGCCTCGATCGTGAGGTCGAGCCGGACATCGGTGCCGACCGCGGTGCGATCGCCCTCGACGACGATGGTGGCGTCGCGCGGATCGAAGACCTTGATCCACTCGGCCGGCGTCGCGAGGCGGAGCTCGATGCGCACTGCGCGCATCGTAGCCGATGCGCGGCGCCCGGCGAAACTCGCGGGACCCGGTTCGCCGGGTCGCGGCGCGGTCGCCCGCTACTGGAGGGCGAAGCGGAGCGTGCCGCGGGCGGTGCCGCGCTCGACGTCGAGGCGGAGCTGGCTGGCGCTGTCGAGCTGGACGTAGGCGCTGGCGGCGTCGTCGAGGCCGCGCAGCGGCGCGCCGTCGATCGCCGAGACGACGTCGCCGGAGCGGAGGCCGAGGCCGTAGGCGAAGCTGTCGGGCGCGACCCGGACGAGCTTGACGCCCCGGGGGGTGCGCTCGAAGCCGTAATCCTTGGCGAGCTTCTCGAAGCTGGCGAGCTGGGCCTGGAGCTGCGCGCGCTGGAGCGGCATGACGGCGGCGCGGATGGCGCCGCTGTCTGCGGCGTCGGCGCCGGGGGCCGGCACGCCCTTGACCGGCTCGGCGCCGGCGGGGGCGACGACGACCTTGGGCTGCGCGTACGGGTCGAGGACCGCCTCGGCCTGCAGGCTGGCGCGCTGGTCGGGCGGGGCGAGGACCGCGTGCGGGTCGCCGGGGGCGGCGGCCGCCGGCGCGGGGACGACGGTGGCGCCGGCGGGGATGGAGGCGGCGGTGGCTGACACCACGGCCGCCGGAGCGGGCGTGGGCGCGGGGGCGACGGTGGCGTCGGCCGGGATCGGGGCGGCGGTGGCTGACACCGCGGCCGCCGGGGCAGGCGCGGGGACGACGGTGGCGCCTGCCGGGATCGAGGCGGCGGTGGCTGACACCGCGGCGGCCGGCGCGGGCGCGGGGACGACGGTGGCATCCGCCGGGATCGGAGCGGCGGCGGCTGACACCGCGGCCGCCGGGGCGGCGACCACCGTGATCGCCGGCGACGGCGCAGCGACGACGTTTCCGGAAGCGGGCGGGGGAGCGACGGCCGCCTGCGCGTACGGATCCATCAGCGCGTCCGGCGCGGAAGTCTGCGTCCCGCCATAGGGATCCATCAGCGGCGCGCCGGTCGCCGGGGCCGCGTGCGCCTCCGCCACGCCGTCCGCGTCCGCCACGCCGTCCGCGCTCACCGCCTTCGGCGGCCGGTGCGCCAGGATCGCCGGCGGCAGCGCCGCGGTCGGGTCGAGGACCAGGACGACCTCGCGGCCGTCGCGCCACAGGGTCAGCGACTCGTCATCGACGTCGATGACCTGGAAGTCCCCGAGATCGTCACCGATCTGCACCAGCGTGTGCTCGCCGCTGTTGCGGTCGAACACGATCGCCTGGTCGCTGTCCGGCATCAGCTTCTCGACCCGGTACGGGATCTTCGCCAGGTGGCGCGCCGCCCGCGGGATGGCCGGCACCGGCGACGCCGGCGCGGCGGGACCCTCGGCCCGGGCCGGCGCGGCTCCCACCAACGTCGAGAGCAGCGCGGCGGCGATCCACATCCGGGTCATGGGCTCCCATCGAAGCAAGCGGCGTTCCCGCGGCTCGCTCGACGGAGATCGCGGGGTTGGCCCCCGTACTGTGGCGGCGCATTCACGGACCGGGGCGTACCTGCCCCGGACCCTGACGGCCGTCGCCAGCCCTTTGACGCCGCCCGACTCCCTCGCCCCGCGTCCGCCGCGCACCGCTTGCGGTGCCGCGCATGCCGCCGCCGCCGCGAGCGCTACTTCGCGCTCGCCGACTCGCTCTTGACCTTCGTCTCGAACTCCGACAGGTCGAGGTCCTCGAGCTCCTTCAGGTCCTCGGCCGACAGGCTACCGGCCGAGACCGTCTCGTGCGCGCCCGGCGTCCCCTCGCCGCCCTTCGCCGCCGGCTTGCCGGCCTCGAGCTGCGGCGCCGACGCCGACTTCGGCGCCTCGAGCAGCCCCATCTTCGCCTTCAGCTCCGACAGCGCGTCGTCGTCGCCGCCGCCACCCGCCTCGAGCGCCATGAACTTCGACTCGAGCGTGTCGCCCGACAGCTCGCCGGCCAGCTCGGCGCCGGCCTCGGCCTCGGCCTCCATCAGCGCGATCCGCTCCGACATCCGGTCGAACGTGTCGAACGCGCTCGTGTCGCCGAGCCCCTGCATCGTGCTGGCGATCTGCTGCTGCGCCTCCGCCCGCTTCTTGCGCGCGATGAGGATGTTCTTCTTGCGCTTCGCCTCCTCGATCTTGTTGTTGAGGAGCCGCAGCGCGTCCTTCAGCTTCTCGACGGCCTGCTTCTGGGCCAGCCACTGCTGCTGGTACTGCTCGGTGATGTTGTCGTGCTCCTGCTTCCGGGCGAGCGCCTGACGCGCGAGGTTGTCGTCGCCGGCGCGCACCGCGACCATCGCCTTGCGCTCCCACTCCTTCGCCTTCTCCCCCTCGGCGGTGGTCTGCTTCTGGAGCTTCTTCTCGTCGGCGATGGCGACCGCCACCGCCTTCTTCGCGTCCGCCAGTTGCTGCTGCATCTCGAGCAGCACCTGGTTGAGCATCTTCTCCGGATCTTCTGCCTTGGTGATGAGGTCGTTGATGTTGCTCTTGATGAGCGTGCCGAGCCTGGAAAAGATGCCCATGTTTCGTCCCGGTTAGGTGCTGCCGTCCCCATCGAGCGTAGGGGATCGGGGGGGTGGTTGCAACGCCGGGTCGGCGCGTGCTACCGCAGGCGCGAGCCGCTCTCGCGGCGACGATGACGACCGCTCGCACGCTGCCGCGCCACATCGGCATCATCATGGATGGCAATGGCCGGTGGGCGCAGCTCCGCGACCAGCCGCGGATCGAGGGCCACCGCGTCGGCGCCGAGAGCGTGCGCGACATCACCCGCGCGGCGCGCGAGCTCGGCGTCGAGGCGCTGACGCTCTACGCCTTCTCGGTCCAGAACTGGGCCCGCCCCGGCGACGAGGTCACCGCGCTGATGGAGCTCCTGCGCGACTACCTCCGCGACGAGCGCACCGAGATCATGGACAACCAGATCCGGCTGCACGCGATCGGCGACCTGGTGCGGCTGCCGTCGATGGTGCGGGCGCCGCTCGACGCCCTGTGCGCGGAGTCGGCCGGCCACCGCGGCATGGTGCTCACGCTCGCGCTGTCGTACGGCGGCCGCGAGTCGCTGGCGGCGGCGGCGCGCGGCCTCGCCGAGGCGGTGGCGGCCGGCACCCTCGAGCCGTCGGCGATCGACGTCGAGCGCTTCAACGCCGCGCTGCCGACCGCGGGCCTGCCCGCGCTCGACCTGCTCATCCGCACGAGCGGCGAGCAGCGGATCTCGAACTTCCTCCTCTGGGAGGCGGCGTACGCCGAGCTGATGTTCGTCGACGTCATGTGGCCCGACTTCCGCCGCCGCCACCTGTACGAGTGCCTCGACGCCTACGGCCGCCGCGAGCGGCGCTTCGGCCGCACCTCCGCGCAGCTCGCCGACGACGGCGACAGCGACGTCTGACCGGGCGCCAGGCGGGCCCCCGGCTTGACGCGGGTGGCCCGCGCGCGGTTTCCTGCGCGCAGATGGCCCTCGGCAACCTCGCCTCCCGGTTCCTCGTCGCGGTGGTCGCCGTGCCGATCTTGCTGCTGGCGTTCTACCAGCGCAACCCGCTCTACACGTGGGTGCTGATCTACGCGGCGTCGCTGGTGGCGATGGCCGAGGTCTTCGCGATGACCTTGCCCGAGAAGGGCGACCGCGCGGCCAGCCTCGTCCTCGGCGCGCTCGCGGTGGCGGCCTTCTACTGGATGAACCCCGACTCGCTGCCGCACCACGGCGTGTGGCTGGCGCTCGCCGACAGCCGCCACGTCGTCCTCGGCCTCGCGGTCATCGTGCCGCTCCTCTATTACCTGTTCCGCTACGGCGACCTGCAGACGGTGGCGCCGCGGATGGCGTTCACCGTGTTCGGGATCGTCTACGCCGGCATCCTGCTCATCACCGTCGCCGAGCTCAAGCGCGACGGCGGCCACTACGGCGGCGACCTCGTCATGTTCGTCCTCGCGGTCGTGTGGGCGGGCGACACCGGCGCCTACTTCGCCGGCCGCTTCCTCGGCAAGCACAAGCTCTACCCTGCGGTGTCGCCGAAGAAGACGTGGGAGGGCGCGATCGGCGGCCTGGTCGGCTCGTTCGCCGCCGGCGCGGTCATGAAGCTGTGGCGGCTCGATCACGTCTTCAACTGGGCGGACGTCGCGCTGCTCACCATCCCGGGCGCGGCGCTCGGGCAGATGGGCGACCTCGCCGAGTCGATGCTCAAGCGGTCGGTCGGCGTGAAGGACTCCGGCTCGATCCTGCCGGGCCACGGCGGCATCCTCGACCGCATCGACGCGGTCCTCTTCTTCGCGCCGTACGTCCACGTCTACGTCCAGCTCCGCCTGGCCGTGTTCGCCTGGCGCCACGCCTGATGCGGCTGATGCGGGCCCGCGCGCTCGCCGCGGCGGTGGCGCCGGCGCTCGCGCTCGCGGGCGCGTTCGCGGGCGCGTGCAAGCGCGAGCAGGCGCACCGGGCAAAGGCGGTGGCGGCGCAGGTGTCGCCGCAGGCCTGGGCGGAGGTCGAGGCCGCCGGCGCGCCGGCCCTCGCGCCGGGACCGGCCGACGACCTCGTCCGCGCGCTCGACCTGATCGACCAGGACAAGCCGGACCTGAGGGATGTCGGCCGCGACCCGGCGCACGACGACCAGCTCGCCGAGCAGTTGCCGCCGTCGGCGGTCGACGCGGTCGCCGCGCTGGTCCGCTGGGATCAGGTGCACGGCCGGCTGCCTCCCGGCCGCGCCTGCGTCGGCAGCGGCGGGCCGCTCCACGCGCTCCACCTCGCGCGGGCGGCCCTGCTGGTCGCCGGCGGGGACGCCGACGCGCCGTCGGTGCGCGCCGCGATCTCGCTGGCGGCCCGCTACCGCGCCGAGGGCATCTCGCTGCTCGAGGCGATGACCGGCGGCGGGATCGCCGACGAGGTCCGCCACTGGTCGGCCGCGCGGTCGTTGCCGGCGTCGGCGTCGGCGCGCCTGTACCAGCCGACCGACGACGATCTGGTCCGCGTCGCCGCCGCGGAGGCGCTGTGCACGCTCGACCTGTTCCAGCGCCTGCGCCGGCCCGAGGGCCGCGACGACGCCGAGAGTCTGGCGCGGATGTTCCACGCGACGACCGAGGCCGAGCGCGCGCAGGTGATCGCGGCGCAGGAGGACGAGGTGCGCGGCTACTGGCTCGCGGTGCTTGCCGACCTGCGCGGCCGCGCCGCCGATCCCGCCGGCACCGATCGCCGCCTCGCCGACCGCGACGACGAGCTCCACCGCCACCCCGAGCAGCACCCGGTGCTCGCGGTCATGGTGCCGATGACGCGCGTGTTAGGCCAGCTCCGCGCCTCCGACGCCGTCTGGCGCGCCTTCCTCTCCGGCCAGCCCGCCGCCGAGCCCTGACAGGGTTGGCCAGGATGCGTCTTCGACGGTGACGCAACGACGCAAGTGATCGAGCTCGCGCGCGGCGATCGATCGCGATCGTTGTTCCGGCAAACCCTGCGAGGCCGCGAGCGCAGCTCGGGCTCGGCGTTCGCCCCGAGGCCGATCGATCGACGAGAGGGTTGGCATTCTGGCCAACCGTGTGAGCCTTCACGCCTCGGGCTCGCCCGGGGCGGGGTTGCTCTGACCGAGATCGGTGCCGAGGTCCTCCGCGGGGGCGATCGATCGACGAGAGGCGTTGGCGTTCTGGCCAACCCGCCGAGCGGTCGCGCCTCGTGCTCGCCCGGCGCGGCGTCGCGGCCCGGCGATGCCGCGCGCGCGGCGTCAGGCGGCCGGCGTCGCGGTCAGGTAGTCGCGGGCGCGGCCGGCCCAGTCGCTGCGGTCGTCGAGCTCGAGGTAGCGCTCGAAGGCGGCGCGGGCCTGGGCCTCGCCGCCGACCCGCGCGAGCATGAGGCCGAGGTTGTAGTGCGCGTCGGCGAACTCGGGCGAGAGCTGACAGACGCGGCGCAGCTCGGCGATCGCCCGCTCGGTGTCGCCCTGGTCGTCGAGCAGGTTGCCGAGGTTGTAGCGGGCCTCCGCCTGCGACGGGTCGTGCTCGATCGCCTGCTCGTACATCGTCCGGGCGGCGGACAGATCGCCCTGGCGGTAGCGCAGGTTGCCGAGGTTCGTCATCGCCGCCGCCAGCCCCGGATCGAGGTCGAGCGCCCGCGCGTAGAGCGCCGCCGCCCCCTCGTCGTCGCCCCGCTCCTCGGCGGCGCGGCCCTCGACGAAGCAGGTGTACGCGGTCGGGCCGAGGTTCGCCTCGGTCGGATCGTCGTCGACCGCCGTCGGCGCGCCGCCGGCCGGCGACGGCAGCGCGGCGGCCTCGGCCGGCTCCGCGCGTGCGCCGTCGAGCATCACCGGCAACGGCGGGCTCGCCGGCAACAGCTCGGCGATCTGCCCGCCCAGCGACGGCAGGTTGAAGGCCATCACCACCTGGCCGCTGATCGGCGCGAACGCGACGTCGTCGTCGACCGCGACCACCGTCTCGCCGTCGGAGCAGACCCGCAGCCGCATCGCCGGGTGCGCGTCGCCGGGCAACGCCTTGCGCAGGGCCTCGAGGTTCTTGCGGACCGACTGTGTCGACAGCCCGGCGGCGAGCAGGTCCTTGGCCGCCTTCACCGCGCACAGGTCGCGGAACGTGTAGTAGAAGCGGCCGCCCTTGCGGACGGTCGGCCCGACGAAGCCGGTCTGCATCCAGTAGCGCAGGCGGGCCTCCTGCAGCGCGAACAGCTTGGCGACGTCACGGATGCTGTACAGCTCGGTCACGCTTACCTCCTGACCAGGGCCTCGACATCGAGGGCGAAGTGGATCGTCGAGCCGCTCGCGCGGGCCTTGAGATCGATCGTCGGCTGGATGAGCGCCGCCGACGCCAGCCGCCCCGCCTCGGCGAACGCGACCTGGCGCGCGCGGTGACGGACCCGCGCGTCGGCGGGCGCCAGCTCGGCGACCCGGTGCGCGGTGGCGGCGTCCGGTGTGTCGGACAGCCGGTCGGCGAGCCCGGCCAGGTCGAACGTGATCATCGTCGAGCCGGACCACAGGTCGCCGTCGCGGCCGCCCTCCGACACGACCTTCATCGCCGCCCACAGCACCTCGAGCGCGGTCGGCGACAGCTCGACCTGCACGCGCCGGTGGAAGACCGACAGCCGGCGCGCGTGCGCCATCGGCTTGCGCGGGGGCAGCGGACGGGCGGGCGCTTCGACGCGGCTCCGCCGGGGCCGGCTCGGGGTGAGCGGGTCGCGTGCCCCACGCATCGTGGCTGCCATGAGGGCTCACGCTAGAGCAGCGCCGTCGCGCGGGCCACTTTTCTCTACATGTAGGTGCCGCCGCGTCGACGGCGACAGCGCAGGTCGGGCCGTGCTACCTGATCCGGACTCGCGAGCCGCCCCCGCATGATCCAGGACCCCAAGAGCTACCCGATCCTCGTCGTCGACGACGAGCAGGACAACCTCGACGCGTTCCGCTTCAACTTCCGGAAGGTGTTCGACATCGTCACCGCGGGCAGCGGGGCCGAGGGGCTGGAGATCCTGAAGGACAAGGACGTCGCGGTCATCATCACCGACCAGCGGATGCCCAGGATGACCGGCCTCGAGTTCCTCCGGGCGGCCAAGGACCTCCGCCCCGACGCGGTCGGCATCATCCTGACCGCGTTCACCGACGTCGACGTGCTGATCGAGGCGATCAACCTCGGGCAGGTCTACCGGTACATCACGAAGCCGTGGGACGCCAAGGAGGTCCGCGGCGTCCTCCAGTACGCGATCGATCGCTTCCACCTGCAGCGCGAGAACCGGCGGATGGCGGCGCAGCTCGCCGAGTACACCGGCTACCTCAACCAGCAGCAGCACGGCGAGTTCGACTTCGGCAACATCATCGGCGACTCCGCCGCGCTGCGCGAGGTCCTGGCCAAGGTCGAGCAGGTGTCGCCGACCAACTCGACGGTGCTCCTGCGCGGCGAGACCGGCACCGGCAAGGAGCTGGTCGCCCACGCGATCCACATCAACTCGCCGCGCGAGCACAAGCCGTTCGTGCGGGTCAACTGCGCGGCGCTCGCCCCCGGCATCCTCGAGAGCGAGCTGTTCGGCCACGAGAAGGGCAGCTTCACCGGCGCGCTGCAGCGGCGGGCCGGCCGCTTCGAGCTGGCCGACGGCGGCACCCTCTTCCTCGACGAGGTCGGCGACCTGCCGATGGAGGTGCAGATCAAGCTCCTCCGCACGCTGCAGGAGCGCGAGTTCGAGCGGGTCGGCGGCGCCGAGACGATCAAGGTCGATGTCCGCCTGGTCAGCGCGACCAACCGCAACCTCGAGAGGATGATCGAGGAGGGCGAGTTCCGCGAGGACCTCTACTACCGGCTGAACGTCTTCCCGATCAACCTGCCCCCGTTGCGCGAGCGCCTCGACGACATCGCGGTGCTGGCCAGCCACTTCGTCGGCAAGTTCGCGCGGTCGATGGGCACCGGCGGCTCCGGCGTGTCGGCCGAGGCGGTGGCGCGGCTGCGCGAGTACTCGTGGCCGGGCAACGTGCGCGAGCTGGAGAACATCATCGAGCGCGCGATGATCCTCGCGCGCGGCGGCGAGGTCGCGGCGCACCACCTCGACTTCGGGCGGCGCGCGCAGCCGTCGAGCTCGCCGTCGGGCAGCTTCCCGCCGGTGCCGGTGGAGCCGACCGCGGCCGCGGGCGCCGCGTCGTCGGCGGCGGCGATCGCGCCGGCCGACGAGGGCCGCTCGCTGGCCGAGCGCCTGCTCGAGAGCGAGCGCAAGGAGATCGTCGCCGCGGTCGAGAAGAGCCGCGGCAACATCGCCAGCGCGTCGCGCATCCTCGGCATCAACCGGTCGACGCTCTACTACCGCCTGCGCAAGCACGGCCTCGAGCACCTGTTGCCGACCAAGCTCGCGGTCGGCGACGAGGCGCCCGCCCCCGACGGCGCCGGCTCGCCCTAGTCGAACACCTTCGCCAGCTCGTCCGCGCTCGCGCCGTCCTTGCTGAAGCGGAGCTGGACGTAGGTGACCGCGGCGAGGACCGCGAGGAAGGTGCTCGTCAGCGCCTCGAGCGCGACGTTGAGCATCGCCTGGTGCCGCAGGCCGTCCCACGTCTGGTGCTGGGGATCCCGGACGCCGGTCATGATCGCGATGACGATGCCGACCATGAACAGCGCGAAGAAGAAGACCAGCAGCATGCCGAAGATGCCGCCGCGGTCGCCGCGGGTCAGCACGGCGCTGCGCTTGAGCGCGCCGATCACGCCGGGTCGCTCGATGACCGAGGCGGGGACCGACACGTAGTACATGCAGTAGAGGATCACGCCGGGGACGATCAGCAGGACGAGGCCGAAGGTGGCCGCGATGATCGAGAGGAGCGTGACGCCGAGCGCGGGCAGGAAGCGGGCGAGCCCGACGGAGATCGACTTGCCCATCGAGGCGCGCGAGCCGCGCAGCTCCATCACGACGCCGTAGGTCACCGTCGACGTGACGAACATGTTGAGCAGCATGCCGATCACGGTGCCGAACTGGCTGTAGTGGCGGAGGTCGTCGACCTTGCCCTGCGTGGGATCGCCGCTCAGGATCGACGCCAGCCAGATCCACAGCGGGGCGTGGATCAGCACGCTCAGCAGCGTGAACGGCGCGAAGTTGCGCAACCAGACCTTGATGCTCGTCCCGAGCGCATTGCCGACGCTGAACTCCATGGACCCCTCCGTGGACCTCGCATGGTAAGGGTCTGGAGGGCGGACGGATAGATCGTGCGGTGAGAAAACGCGGGTGCGAACGGGGCCGCGCGGGCGCAGGTCGTGGGCCTTGCGATCGATGGGCTCGACGGCGACGATCGCGGGGCGTGGCGAGGATCCTGTCGCTGATCGTGAGCGGGGCGCTGGCGGCCGGCCCGATGGCGGTGCTCGCCGGCGCGACCGCGCGATCGGTGGCGGCGGCGCCGGCGCCGGGGACGCCGCCCGCCGAGGCGCCCGGCTCCGGCAGCGTCGGCCGCGAGCTCGAGCACGCGCTCGGCGACAGCCACCAGCGCGACCTGCCGGGCGTCGACCCGCAGGCGCCCGAGGCGCGCGACGACCTCGAGCACGACGCCGATCTCGATCGGCTGCACGGCCGCCGCGACGATCCGGCCGATCGCGCGCCGGAGGCCGACGGCGGCGCGCCGGTCGGCCCGCTGTCGTCGGTGGCGTCGATGCTGCTGTGGGGGCTCGTCATCGCGGCGTCGCTGGTGATGGCGATGGCGATCTACCGGCAGGTGTCCGACTACACCTCCGACGAGCCGCTGCCCGACACGCCGCGCACGGCGACCGACGCGCAGCTCGCCGCGGTGGTCGAGCGGCCGCGCGACGACGCCGACGAGCTCGCCGCCGAGGGCCGGTTCGCCGACGCGATCCACACGCTCTTGCTGCGCACGCTGCACGAGCTGGCCAGCCAGAACCTCGTGCGGGTGACGCGGGCGATGACGAGCCGCGAGATCCTCGCGCGGGTGTCGCTGCTCGGCGAGGCGCGCGAGGCGCTCGCCGGGCTGATCGTCGCCGTCGAGCAGACCTGGTTCGGCGACGACGTCCCGCAGCTCGCGGACTACCAGCGGTGCCGCGCGCAGTTCGACCTGTTCGCGGCGGCGTACCGGCGCGGCGCGGGGGCGCGCGCGTGAGCGACGAGGGCACGCCGACCGCGCCGGCGGCGACCGCCGACCCGACCGCCGACCCGACCGCGGACCCGACCGCCGACGCGCCGCCGTCGTCGCCGTTCCGCCGGCGCACCGTCTGGATCCTCGGCCTCGTCGTCGCGCTGTCGCTGGCGACGATGGTCGGCGTGTCGCTGTTCGCCGGCGACCTGTCGGGCCCACCGTCCGCCGGCCCCGACGCCTACTCGCGCTCGGCGCTCGGCCACCACGGCCTCGTCGCGCTGCTCGAGCGCCTGCACGTCCCGGTCGAGATCAGCCAGTCGCACTCGGCCGAGCGCGCCGCCCACGGCCTGCTGGTCGTCGCCGAGCCCGCCGCCGGCGAGCCCGAGTCCGACCGGCGGCTGCAGGCGCTCGTCAAGCGGGCGCCGCGCGTCCTGCTCGTCCTGCCGAAGTGGTGGGGCGTGCCGTCGCGCCGCCACCCCGGCTGGATCGCGCACGCCGACCTGTTGCCGATCGCGGAGGTCGGCGACGTCCTCGCCGCGATCGGCGTCGATCGCAGCCGGCTCACGCGCAGCGAGGACGGCGTCGTCTCCGACCGGCTCGCGATCCGCCACGCCGCGCAGAGCCTGTCCCTCGACGGCACCGACGACGAATCGGGGCTCGCGGCCGGCTACACCAACCTCGCGGTCGCCATGAAGGTCGGCGACACGCAGGTGATGGTGGTGACCGACCCGGACCTGCTCGACAACCACGGGCTCGACGAGGCGCAGAACGCCGCGCAGGTGGTGGCGCTGATCGACGACCTGCGCGACGGCGGCCCGGTCGTCTTCGACGAGGTCAGCCACGGCTACGTGCGCGAGCCCGGCATCTGGGCGGTGCTGTTCCGCTACCCGCTCCTGCTCGCGACGATCCAGGCGCTCATCGTCGCGCTCGTGCTCGGCCTCGCGACCCGCGGCCGGTTCGGCCCGGCGGCGCCGGTGCCGCCGCCGATCGGCGCCGGCAAGGAGTTCCTCATCCGCCACACGGCGACCCTGCTCCGCCAGGGCGGCCACGACGCGGCGATCCTCCGCCGCTACCTGGTGACGTCGGTGCAGCAGGTGAAGGCCGCGCTGCACGCGCCGCGCGAGCTGGCCGGCGCCGCCGCCGCCGCGTGGCTCGAGCGCATCGGCGCCGCCCGCAAGGTGTCGGTGTCGCTGGCGGAGCTCGAGCGCGAGGTCGCCGCCGTCGAGGGCGATCGCGCACAGGTCAAGAAGGCCGCGGGCGTCGCGGTCCGCATCCACCGCTGGCGTCAGGAGATGACCCTTGGATCTGGCAACCATCCATGACCTCGCGTCCCGCGTCCGCGCCCAGATCCACCAGGTGGTGGTCGGGCAGGACCCGGTCATCGACCTCTTGCTGGTCAGCCTCCTGTCCGAGGGCCACGTCCTGCTCGAGGGCGTGCCGGGCGTCGCCAAGACGCTGCTCGGCCGCGCGTTCGCCGCGTCGCTGTCGCTCGCGTTCGGCCGCGTGCAGTTCACGCCCGACCTGATGCCGGGCGACATCCTCGGCACCAACCTCTTCAACTTCCAGACCAACACGTTCACGCTGACGCGCGGGCCGATCTTCACCGAGCTCTTGCTCGCCGACGAGATCAACCGCACGCCGCCGAAGACGCAGGCGGCGCTGTTGCAGGCGATGCAGGAGCGGGTCGTCACCATCGACGGCACCAGCCACGACCTCGGCCCCGGCTTCATGGTCGTCGCCACCCAGAACCCGATCGAGCAGGAGGGCACCTATCCGCTGCCCGAGGCGCAGCTCGATCGCTTCCTGTTCAAGGTGACGATCGGCTACCCGGTGCGCGACGAGGAGCGCGCGATCGTCGCGCGGCACGGCCACGGCAACACGATGGCGCGCTCGCTGCCGATCTCGCCGATCGCCGACCTCGCGGCGATCCAGGAGGCGCGCCAGGCGGTGCGCGACGTCCGCGCGTCGGACCCGGTGCTCGACTACGTCGTCGACCTGGTGCGCGCGACCCGCGAGCGGCCGCAGCTCCTGTTCGGCGCGTCGCCGCGCGCGGCCGCCATGCTCGCCGCCGCCAGCCGCGCGTACGCCGCGCTGCAGGGCCGCGACTTCGTCCTCCCCGACGACGTCAAGGCGCTCGCGGTGCCGGCCCTGCGCCAC
Organism: Kofleriaceae bacterium; assembly: GCA_035546475.1. Classification (GTDB taxonomy): domain Bacteria; phylum Myxococcota_A; class Polyangia; order Haliangiales; family Haliangiaceae; genus UBA2376. The sequence continues at coordinate 12,127 of DASZXE010000436.1, read as the reverse complement.
CGCGTCGGCCTCTCGCCCGGCGCCGAGATCGACGGCCTCACCACCGAGGCGGTCGTGAAGCAGATCCTGGAGATCGTCCCCGCGCCGCGCTGACCGCGCCGCGCCGCCCACGCCATGCGCCCCACCGCCCGCACCGTCTGGCTCGTCGCCGCCGGCGTCCCCGTCGCGCTGTTGACGGCCGTCGTCGACGCGCGCCTGTGGCCGCTGTGGCTGGTCGCGCTGTTCGGCGTGCTCGCCGCCGCCGGCATCGACGCGCTGCTCGGCCTGCCGCGGCGCCGGCTGCGCATCGTCGTCGAGGCGCCCGACGAGATGTTCATCGGCGACCGCGGCACGGCCGTCCTCCGCTTCATCGGCCGCGGCTGGCGCCGCCCGGCGACCCTCGAGGCGATCGTCGAGGTCGACCCGCTGCTCGCGCCGATCGCACGGCAGACGGTGACGCTCGCCCGCGCCAGCGGCCACGCCGAGGCCGCCCGGCCGATCGACCTCGAGCCGCGCCGCCGCGGCGCCGCCCGCATCCTCGCCGTCCACGCCCGCTGGTCGGGTCCGTTCGGCCTCGTCGAGCGCCGCACCGTCGCGCCGTCGTCGGCCGTCGTCCGCATCGTGCCGAACATCGGTTCGGTCCGCGCGATCGCGCTGCGCATGCTGGGCAGCCCCGAGTTCCTCGCCGGCCTCAAGGTCGAGCGCTACCTCGGCGACGGCACCGAGTTCGAGTCGCTGCGCGAGTACCTGCCCGGCCTCGACCACCGCGCGATCGACTGGAAGCAGTCGGCGCGCCACCGCAAGCTGCTCACGCAGGAGTTCCGCGCCGAGCGCAACCACCAGGTCGTCATCGCGATCGACGGCGGCCAGCTCATGGCCGAGCCGCTCGCCGGCATCCCGCGCCTCGATCACGCGATCAACGCCAGCCTCTTGCTCGGCTGGTTCTGCCTGCGCACCGGCGACCGGGTCGGCTTCGCCTCGTTCGACGAGCGGCTGCGGAGCTGGGCCGAGCCGATGGGCGGCGCCGGCGCGTTCCCCCGCCTGCGCCACCTGACCGCCGACGTCGCCTACCGCGCCGTCGACACCAACTTCACGCTCGCCATCGCCGAGCTGTCGACCCGCCTGCGCCGGCGCTCGCTGATCGTGCTGTTCACCGAGGTGCTCGACACCATCACCGCCGAGCTGATGATCGAGAACGTCACCCGCCTCGCGCGCCGCCACCTGGTCATGTTCGTCAGCCTGCGCGACCCCGGCGTCGAGGCGCGGATGCGCGCGCTGCCGTCGACGATCACGGCGATGAACGAGGCGGTGGTCGCCGCCGACTTCGATCGCGAGCGCGCGGTCGTCTTCGAGCGCCTGCGCCAGGTCGGCGTCCACTGCATCGACACCACCCCCGACCGCTTCTCGATGGCGGTCATCAACCGCTACCTCGCGGTCAAGCGCCGGGAGCTGTTCTGATGCAGGACGCCGTCTACCGCGAGCTGCCCGCCGCCACCCGCGCCGCCCCGCTGCGCAGCGTGCTGTTCCGCCGCGAGCGCGAGGCGACCTGGCGCGAGCTCGAGGAGCTGATCGCCCGCGCCGACCAGGGCGGCCTGCGCGCGCTGTCCGCCGCCGAGCTGGCCCGCCTGCCGCACCTCTACCGGGCGACCCTCGCGTCGCTGTCGGTCGCGCGCAGCATCTCGCTCGACCAGGCGCTCGTCCGCTACCTCGAGAGCCTGATCGGCCGCGCCTACTTCGTCACCTACGGCAGCCGCGCGCCGCTGTTCGCCCAGCTCCGCGACTTCCTCCTCCACGGCTGGCCGTCGGCGGTGCGGCGGCGCTGGCGGGCGCTCGCGCTGTCGGCGCTCATCACCGTCCTCGGCGTGATCACGGCGTACGTCCTCACCCGCCACGACATGGACTACTACTACTCGTTCATCGGCGACATGGCGCAGGACCGCACGCCCGCGTCGTCGACGGCCGAGCTGCGCCAGGGCCTCTACGAGCACGGCACGTTCTCCAGCTTCCTCGGCACCTTCGCCGCCGAGCTGTTCTCCCACAACGCGCGCATCGGCATCCTCGTCTTCGCGCTCGGCTTCGTCGTCGGGCTGCCGTCGGCGTTCCTGCTGTTCTACAACGGCCTCGTGCTCGGCGCGTTCGTCGCCCTCTACACCAGCCGCGGCCTCGGCTGGGACGTGTGGGGCTGGCTCCTGCCGCACGGCATCACCGAGCTGGGCGCGGTCATCCTGTGCGGCGCCGCGGCGTTCACCGTCGCCGGCGCGCTCGCGTTCCCGGGCGCGCGCTCGCGGCTCGACAACCTGCGCGACCACGGCCGCGACGCCGCCCGCATCGTCGCCGGCGCGGTGCTGATGCTGTTCGTCGCCGGGCTGATCGAGGGCATCTTCCGTCAGACCGTGACGTCGATCGGCGTGCGCTTCACGGTGGCGGGGCTGACCGCGCTCGGCTGGGGCTGGTACTTCGCGCGGGTCGGGCGCGCGGCGCGGCTGCCGGCCGAGGGTGCCGCCGATGGCGATGGAGCCGCCGAAGGCGCGGGAGCCGCCGGAGCCGCGTCGTGAGCAAGAAGGCTGCCGCCGCCGCCGGCCCCGCGCTGCCGGCGTCGATGGTCGAGAAGCGCGAGCGCCGCGAGGTGCTGACGCCCGAGGGCGTGCCGATCTCGTTCGAGCTGGCGTCGGTCGGCGACCGCGCCGGCGCGCTGATGCTCGACCTCGTGATCGTCTTCGTGGCGATCTTCGCGATCGCGCTCGTCGCCACGCTCGCGCTCGGCGCCTCGTTCGAGAAGGACTCGTGGCTGCGCCCGCTGGTGCTGATCGCGATGTTCCTGATCCAGAACTTCTACTTCGCCTTCTTCGAGCTGCGCTGGCAGGGCTGGACGCCGGGCAAGCGCGCGGTCGGCATCCGCGTCATCGACGCACGCGGCGGCCCGCTCGAGCCGAGCGCGATCCTCGCCCGCAACCTGTCGCGCGAGCTGGAGCTGTGGATGCCGGTCCGTCTGTTCATCGGCGGCCGCGCGCTGTGGCCCGACGCGCCCGGGTGGGCGTTCGTCGTCGCCGCGCTGTGGACGCTCGTCTTCCTGCTCCTGCCGCTGTTCAACCGCGACCGCCTGCGGGTCGGCGACCTGATCGGCGGCACCTGGGTCGTCGTCCAGCCGAAGCCGGTGCTCCTGCCCGACCTCGCCGCGGCCCCCGAGGTCGCGCGCCCGTGGGCCGCCATGCCCGGCGTCCGCGCGCCGGCGCCGGCGCCCGCTCACGTCTTCACCGAGGCGCAGCTCGGCGTCTACGGCGAGTTCGAGCTGCAGGTCCTCGAGCAGGCGCTGCGCGGCGATCCCGGCCCGCAGCGTCACGCGTCGCTGGTGGCGATCACGAACAAGATCCGCTCCAAGCTCAAGTACGAGGGCGACGTCCGCGAGGCCGACGTCGAGCTCTTCCTCAACAGCTACTACACCGCCGTCCGCGCGCACCTCGAGCGCCGCCGCCTGTTCGGCAAGCGCAAGGCCGACAAGTACAGCTAACGCCGGACCTCGCGCGATCCGGGCGGGGCGGTTCGTGCGAAGGTCGGCGCGTGAAGCGGCTCGCGCTCCTCGGCCTGACCCTCGCGGCGGCGTGCGGCGATGACGGCGGCGGCGCGGTGCCGGTCGATGCGGCGCCGCCGCCGATCGACGCGCCCGACGTGGCGGGGCGCGCGCGCGCCGACCGGCCCGACGACGTCCTTGGCCCGCAGGTCCACGTCTTCTACGTGCTGCCGGCCGACGGCGTCGATCGCCAGCTCGACGTCGACGGCTCGATCGCGCGCTCGGTCGCCGCGTGGAACGGCTGGCTCGCGGCGCAGAGCGGCGGGCCCCGGCTGCGGCTCGACACCGCCGGCGGCGCGCTCGACATCACGTACGCGCGGCTGCCGACGAGCGACGCGGGCATCGCGGCCGAGGGCGCGTACGTGCGCGAGCGCGTCGAGCAGGAGCTGCACCGCGCCGGCCTCTTGCCGGCCGGCAAGCTCGCCGCCGTCTACTACGACGGCTCGAGCACCTACTCGTGCGGCGGAGGCGCGTGGCCGCCGGTGCTGATCGGCAAGGTCGCCGCGTTCTACCTGCGCGGCCAGCCGCCGGGCGCGCCGGCGTGCGCCGACCAGCGGCTGTCGCCCGACGGGGTGACGATGGGCTACGCCGACTTCGCCATGCTGCACGAGATCTTCCACACCCTCGGCGCGGTCGCCGAGTGCGCGCCGAACCAGGTCCTCGAGGGCCACACCGGCGACTCGCCGACGGACCTCATGTTCTCCGGCGACCAGCCGTGGCACCCGTCGGTGCTCGACGTCCACCGCGACGACTACTGGGACAGCCACCTCGCCGGCTGCGTCGACGTCTCGCGCAGCGCGCTCCTCGACCCGACCCCGGCGAACGCGACGTTGCCCTCCGGCTGGTGACCGCCGTCGCCGGCAGCGGTCAGTGCGTCGGCAGGACCGGCGGTGGCAGGCGCGGCGCGGGCTTCGTCGTGCCGGTCGTCGACGGCGCGGTGACGGCCGGGGCGGGCGCGGGCGCCGCGGGCGTGGAGTCGGGCGTCGGGGTCGAGGGCGCCACGCCCGCGTCCTGGTCCGCCGCCTGCGACTCGTCGAGGTGGTCGAGGACCGACGCCGGCACGGTGTCGTGGACCTTGTAGCCGCGCGGCGCGGGCTCGCCGGCCTTGCGCGCCTTCTCGGCGTTCTTCGCCGCCGCGTCGGGCTCCGCCAGGGTCGCCGCTGCCGCCGCCGCCGCGCCGAGGCCGGCCGCCGTGCTGGTCGGCGGCTGGGGGACGTTCTTCAGGATCGGCTCGTTCGTGCAGCCGCACGCGAGGACGAGCACGAGAGCGCATCGTCCGATCATGGCGACATCATACGCCCGCCCCGCCGCCGCGCGACGAGGCATGTTGGCGCGGCCCGGCGCCGCGGCTGATAGAGTGACGCGGTGCGGCTCCTGTTCATCGTCGATCCGCTGGAGAGGCTCGCGCTCGCCGGCGACACCTCGTACGCGCTCATGCTCGCCGCCGCGAAGGCGGGTCACGAGGTGCTCACCTGTCAGCTCGAGCACCTCGGGCTCGAGCACGACGACCCGATCGCGGAGGTGGTGACCACCACCGTCGTCGACGCGCTCGTGCCCGCGGACGCCTTCCGCGTCGGCCCCCGCCGCACCGTGCGCCTCGGCGACGTCGAGGTCGCGCTGATGCGCAAGGACCCGCCGTTCGACGTGCCGTACCTGCACGCGACCTGGATCCTCGAGCAGGCGCGCGGCAAGACGCTGCTCGTCAACGACCCGCGCGGCCTGCGCGAGCTCAACGAGCACCTCGCCGTGCTGCGCTTCCCCGAGCTGACGCCGCCGACGATCGTCACCCGCAGCGCGCGCCGCCTGGCCGCGTTCCAGCAGGAGCAGGGCGGCACGATCGTCGTCAAGCCGGTCGACGGCTTCGGCGGCCTCGGCATCTTCGTCGTCCGCGAGGGCGACCCCAACACGTCGTCGATCTTCGAGACGTCGACGGCCGCCGGCACCCGCTGGACGCTCGCGCAGAAGTACCTGCCGGCCGCGGTCGAGGGCGACAAGCGGATCCTGCTCGTCGACGGCGAGCCGGTCGGCGCCGTGCTGCGGGTGCCGGCCGCCGCCGAGGCGCGCGGCAACCTGCACGTCGGCGGCCGCGCCGTGAAGACGACGCTCGACGCCCACGACCAGCGCATCATCGCCGCGCTCGCCCCGGTGCTGCGCGACCACGGCCAGATCCTCGTCGGCATCGACGTGATCGGCGGCTGTCTCACCGAGATCAACATCACCTCGCCGACCGGCGTCCGCCACATCGCGGCGCTCGACCAGCGCGACGTCGCCGGCGACGTCCTCGACCGGCTGATCGCGGTCGCCGCGCGCGACACCCGCCGATGACGCGGACCGCCCTCTCGTTCGCGTGCGTCGGGCTCGCCGGCTGCGCGCCCACGCACGCCACCGCGCCGCCGGTCATCCGGCAGGTCGCGGTCGCCGTGCCGCGCGCCGCGACGGGCCCCGACCTGCCGTGCGCGATCGACGAGACCTTCGACGACCGCCCGGGCGGCAGCCGCACGGTCAACCGCTTCGACGCCGCGCACCGCCTCATCGCCGTCGACACCGATCTCGCCCGGAACGGCACCATCGACCTCTGGTCCCGGCGCAGCTACGACGCCGCGGGCCACCTGGTCGACGACAAGGAGACCTGGGGCGAGCTGCGCTACGAGCTCGGCCCCGACGGCCGGGTCGTCGCCCGCGTCCGCATCGAGCACGACGGCTCGCAGATCCGCACCACCATGACGTACGACCCGCTCGGCCGCGTCGTCCTCGAGCGCCGCCCGGAGGACGAGGTCCACTTCGAGTACGACCCCGCCGGCCGGCTGGTGAACGCGACCCGGTTCGCGCTCGGCACCACGACGGTGCTCGCCGTGCTGCTCCGCGAGTACGACGCCGCGGGCCACCTGGTCGACGAGCGGCGCGGCGACGATCCGCGGCAGCGCCGCAAGCACTGGTTCCGCGACGACGCCCGTCACCAGGTCGAGGAGGTCGACTTCGACGGCCCCTACGTGATCGGCAGCGTGGTCGACCACCACGACGCCGCCGGGTTGCGGACGAGCGAGGAGTTCCTGCAGCCCGACGGCAAGCAAACCCGTCAGCGGTCGTTCGAATACGACGCCGCCGGCAAGCTGCTCGTCATGACCGAGGTCGAGGGCGCCCGGCGCACGACCACGCGCTACACGTACTGCGACGCGGGCGGCCCCGCGATCGAGGCGGAGCTGCCCGACGAGCCTTGATCGACGTTGCGCGGACTCGCCGGCGGATCGATAGTGCGTCGATGTCGCAGTCCCCCGAGCTGAGCCTGGCGCTGATCGAGAAGCTGCCCAAGACCGACCTGCACTGCCACCTCGACGGCTCGCTCCGCCTCGACACCGTCATCGACCTCGCCCGCAAGCAGAACGTCGAGCTGCCGACCTTCGATCGCGACGGCCTCCACGCGCTGCTCTATGCCGGCGAGCGCTGCCACTCGCTCGACGACTACCTGCGCACGTTCGACATCACGCTGTCGGTGATGCAGACGGAGGAGGCGCTCGAGCGCGCCGCCTTCGAGCTCGCCGAGGACGCCTGGCGCGAGAACGTCCGCTACCTCGAGGTGCGCTACTCGCCGCTCCTGCACCTGCGCGAGGGCCTGCGCCCCGCGGCCGCCGTCGAGTCGGTGCTGCGCGGCCTGCGCGCCGCCAAGCGCAGCTTCGGCCTCCGCTACGGCGTGATCCTGTGCGCGATCCGCTCGCAGCCGGCCGATCAGAGCCTGCGCATCGCCGAGCTGTGCGTCGCCTTCAAGAACCGCGGCGTGGTCGGCTTCGATCTCGCCGGCAGCGAGGTCAACAACCCGGCCAAGCTGCACCGCCAGGCCTTCCAGCTCGTCATCGACAACAACATCAACTGCACCGCGCACGCCGGCGAGTCGTTCGGCCCCGACTCCGTCCACCAGGCGATCCACAAGTGCGGCGCCCACCGCATCGGCCACGGCGTCCGCGCCGTCGAGAGCGGCGACCTGCTCAACTACATCAACGACCACCGCATCCCGCTCGAGGTCTGTCCGTCGTCGAACGTGCAGACCAAGGCGGCCGCGAGCTGGGAGAGCCACCCGGTCGACTTCTACGTCGACTACGGCCTCCGCGTGACGATCAACACCGACAACCGGCTCATCACCGGCACGACCGTGTCGCGCGAGCTGCACCTCTGCCACCAGCACTACGGCTGGCCGCTGGCGACGATCAAGGAGATCATCATCTCCGGCTTCAAGAGCGCGTTCATGCCGTACCGCGAGAAGGCCGACCTGCTCGCCGAGGTGTCGGCCGAGCTCGCGACGTTCCAGGTCGCGGCGCCGCCCGCCGAGCGCGCGGCGGTGCCGGTCGCGCCGGTCACCACCGCGGCGTCGGTGAGCACGAAGCTGAAGTCGGCGCCGCCGGCGTCGCGCGGCTCCGCGACCTGATCTGGGAACGTGCATGGCATGGCGGCCAGCTCGCTGCCGGCTGCGCAACGGGAATGCAGACCGCGCACCCCACACGAGGCCCCGAACGCCCCGAGTCGATTGTTGATCGCTCGCGCAAGCGCTCGCTCGCTCACTCCGGCGGCGAGGCGGTCAGGCGCATGTGGGCGGTCGTCGTCGACGTCAGGCCGTCGTCGTCGGTGACGGTGAGGACGATCGTCGCCGGCCGGTCGCCGCGCAGGCGCACGACGGGCGCGGCCCGGTCCGGGTGGCTGCCGGGCTCGAAGCGGACCTCGTCGTCGAGGATCTGCCAGGCGAACGACAGGTCGGCGCCGTCGGGGTGGTCGACCGGGTCGGCGGACGCGCGGCCGTCGAGGGTGACCGCGGTCTGGAAGCCGTCGTTCTCCTCGAGCTGATCGGGCACGAGCTCGATGCGCGCGACCGGCGGGCGCCCGTCGCCGGCGGTGCACGCGCACAGTCCGACCGCTGCCAGCGCCGCGGCGCGCGCGATCGTCACGCTCCAGCTTTCGCCTCGCCGGCCGGGCATGCGCGCGTGATACCATCGACGGCCGTGGGGGCCAACGCCCGCAGGGAGCGGTTCGCTGCCGTGGTCGACGGGTTCGTCGGGCGAGTCTACAACTTCGCCTTTCGCATGACGCTCGATGCCGAGCTGGCGTCGGCGATCACCGACCAGGTCTTCGCGAGCGCGCACCGCCTCGAGCCGGAGCTCACCGCCGAGGACGCCGGCACCGGCCTCGCGCTCCTCCGGCTCGCGCGCGAGGAGCTCGACCGCCGCCTGCCGCGCAGCCCCGACCTGACGTTCGACGTCCTCGACGAGACGCTGCGCAGCGAGGCGACCCGCACCGACGTCGTCCGCTCGCTGTCGGATCCGCAGCGCGAGTACCTGCTGTGGGAGCTGAAGCAGGGCTGCATGACGAGCGTCATCAACTGCCTGCCGCCCGGCGAGCGCGCGGCGTTCATCGCGGCGCACGTGCTCAAGCTCGACGACGACTCGGCGGCGGCGATGCTCGGCGTGCGGGTCAGTGCGTTCCGCGTGCGGCTGTCGCGTGCGCGCCAGAAGGTGACCGACCACCTCGCGCCACGCTGCGAGCACGTCGATCCGATGAACCCGTGCCGCTGCCCGGCGCGCGTCGGCACGGCGCTGCGCAAGGGCTTCATCACGCCGATGCCGGTCGGCGGCGAGGTCTCGCTGCGCGGCCCACAGATCCCGTACGGCCGCTACGGCGCGGGCGCCGAGCGCGACGACGCGCCGATGCGCGACATCGCGGCGATCTACGGCTCGCTGCCCGATCCCGAGCCGCCCGCCGCGCTCGTGCCGCACCTGCACGATGCCCTGGCCGCCGGCGCCTGGGACCCGCCCTGACCGGCCGCCACCGGCCGCTGGGCCACGGCCGACGCACGGTTTGCGCTGGCGGTGACCGCCGGGCTGCACGATTGCGGCGCGGACAGAACCGGCGCCGCCGGGACCTTCGCACGCGGATGTCACGGAATGGTGATTTGCTGATCCACCCCTGCAGGATGATCGTAACGTCGTCATGGGCCCGTCACCCAGCAGGGGGAGCGCGATGAGCGAGGTGTCGCCGCGAGGGACGCACGTCACGAGGACGATGGCAGCGCACCGACCGCGGGCGGTGGTCGCGATCACCCGCCAGCACGGCGCGCGCGGCGCGGCGGTGGCGAAGGCGGTCGCCGACCGGCTCGGCTACACGTGCTGGGACCGCGAGCTCCTCGCGGCGATCGCCGGCCAGGTGCGCGTGGATCCGGCGCAGCTCGCGCCGTTCGACGAGCGCCGGCACGACCTGACGATCGACGAGGTCGCGGGCGCGGGCGTGGGCGCGGCGGGCCCGGGGACGCGGCCGGGGCACGCCGACTACGTGCGCGGGCTGAACGCGGTCGCGCAGGCGATCGCGCGGCGCGGCGCCGCGGTCGTCGTCGGGCGCGGCCTCGCCTTCATGCTCGATCCGGCCGAGACGCTGCGCGTGCGGGTCGTCTGCCCGCTCGAGCGGCGCATCGCCGGCCTCGTCGAGCGCACCGACCTGTCGCGCGAGACCGCGCGGGCGACGATCGAGTTCGTCGATCGCGAGCGGGAGGCCTTCCACCACGAGGTCCACGGCGTCGACGTCGACGACCCGGACCACCACGACGTGGTCGTGTCGACGGGGACGCTGACGGTCGAGGCGGCCGCCGACATCATCCTCGCCGCGTACCACGCCCGCTTCGACGTCCGCCGCAGCCGCCCGACGCTGCCGCCCGTCGTCCGCGAGGTCCGCGAGTTCCGCGACGTCCGCGAGCCGCGCGACGTCCGCGAGCCACGCGACTCACGTCCTCCGGGCCGCGACACCCGCCCGCCGCTCGCCCACCACGCGTCCCACGCCTCCCATTCCTCCTCGGGCGTCCACCGCCTCCGCTGACCCGCGTCGCGCGACGCGCGTCTCGGCCCGTCAGCGGGCGCGTAGCTTGAAGCGCTGGATCTTGCCGGTGGCGGTCTTGGGCAGCTCGTCGACGAGCTGGATCCAGCGCGGGTACTTGAACGGCGCGAGCCGGTCCTTGACGTGAGCCTTGAGCCGCTCGACCAGGTCGGGCGTCGCGGCGGCGCGGTCCTTGAGGACGACGAACGCCTTCGGCTTGGTGAGGCCGTCGGCGTCGTCGTGGCCGACCACCGCCGCCTCGAGGACGAGGTCGTGGCTGACCAGCGCCGACTCGACCTCGAACGGTGACACCCAGATGCCGCCGACCTTGAGCATGTCGTCGGCGCGGCCGGCGTAGGTCCAGGTGCCGTCCGCATCCCGGACATACCGATCGCCGGTGCGCGTCCACGGGCCGTGGAACGTCGCGAGCGTGCGCGCGCGGTCGTTCCAGTAGCCGGTGCACGCCGTCGGGCCGCGCACCCACAGCGAGCCCTCGTCGCCGTCGGCGACCGGGCCGCCGCTGTCGTCGCGCAGGTCGAGGTCGTAGCCGGGCACCGGCCGGCCGGTGGTGCCGTAGCGCACCTGCCCGGGCCGGTTCGACAGGAAGATGTGCAGCAGCTCGGTCGAGCCGATGCCGTCGAGGATCTCGGTGCCCATGCGGGCCTGCCAGCGCTCGCCGACGTGGCGCGGCAGGGCCTCGCCCGCCGACGTCGAGACGCGCAGCGCCCGCGAGGTCGTGTCCGGCGACAGCGTGTCGTCGGCGAGCAGCGACGCGAAGAGCGTCGGCACGCCGCAGAAGATCGTCGGCTGGTGGTCGCGCAGTGTCCGGATCACGGACGCCGGGGTCGGCCGGTCGGCGAGCAGCACCGCGGCGGCGCCGACCGAGAACGGGAAGGTGAGCGAGTTGCCGAGGCCGTACGCGAAGAACAGCTTGGCCGCCGAGAAGACGACGTCGTCGGGGCGGATGCCGAGGATCGGCTGCGCGTAGAGGCGCGCCGTCTCCAGCAGGCTCGTCTGCAGGTGCATCGCGCCCTTCGGCCGGCCGGTCGAGCCCGACGAGTAGAGCCAGAAGGCGATGTCGTCGGTGCAGGTGTCGGCGGCGCGCGCGAGCGGCGTCGCGCCCTCGACGAGCGCGGTCCACGACGGGTGGGGGCCGTGGACGCCGCCCGCCGGGCCGAGCGGGCTGTCGGCGACCGCGGCCGCGCGGAGCCGCGGCGCCTCGGCGATCGCCGGCGCGAGCTTGCCGGCGAGCGCGTCGCTGACGATCAGCGCGCGCGCCCGGCTGTCGCGCAGCAGGTAGCGGTAGTCGTCGGCGGTGAGCAGCGTGTTGAGCGGCACCGGCACCGCGCCGAGCTTGATCGCGCCGAGGAACGCCGCGACGAGGTCGACGGTGTCGAGCATGACGAGCACGACGCGCTCCTCCGGCTCGACGCCCAGCCCGGCGAGCGCGCCGGCGGCCCGGTCGGCGCGCTCGGCCACCTGCGCGTAGGTGTGGCGGCCGTCGTGATCGAGGATCGCGGTACGCGCGCCCCGCCCCTCCGCGAGGTGCCGGTCGAGCAGCTCGACCGCGGCGTTGTAGGAGGACGGCGCGCCGTGGGTCACGCCCGCAGCTTATCGCGCGGCGGCGAACGCGCGGTCGAGATCGCCGCGCAGGTCGTCGAGATCCTCGAGGCCGACCGACAGCCGGATGAAGCCGTCGGCGATGCCGAGCGCGGCGCGGCGCTCGGCCGGCACGCT
>DASZXE010000435.1:0-3510 GCA_035546475.1 Kofleriaceae bacterium | reverse complement strand
AGGCGCATGAGCAGCGCGTCGTCGTCGGAGGTGGTCACGGCTTCGCCTTCGCGGCGCCGGCCGCCGGCTTCGGGTCGGGCTTCGCCTCGGGCTGGGCCTCGGCGGGCGCCTTCGCGACGGTCCGGGCCTCGGGCTTCGCTGGCGTCTTCGCGTCGGGCTTCGCCTCGCCGCGCTCGGCCTTCGCGTCGCCCTGCCCTGCCTTCGCCGCGCCCTGCTCCGCCTTCGCCGCGTCCTGCCCTGCCTTCGCCGCGTCCTTGGCGGCGTCCTTGGCGGCGTCCTTGGCGGCGCCCTTCGTCTCCGCGGGCCTCCCCGCCTTCTCGCCCGCCTTCTCGCCCGCCGCATCGACCCGCCCCGCCGGCGGCAGCGCCCCCTTCGCCCCCCGCGCCGCCTCCATGCGCGCCTTCAGCTTCGCCAGCGCGTCCTCGCCGGTCAGCCCCGACGGCAGCGCCGCCTTCGCCCCGGCCGCCAGGATCTTCCCCTCCAGCTCCGCGTCGCGCTCCTGCTCGCCGCGCAGGGCCGCGTCGACCTCGGTGTCGATCGTCTCCGCCTCGATCCGCTCCTCGGCCCGCGCGAACTGGTCCCACACCGACGTGTCGTGGCCGAACGCGTCGCCGCCCGCCGACCGCGCCGCCGCGAGCTGGGTCGCCAGCGTGCCGCGCTTCAGCTTCAGGATCTGCAGCTTCGTCTCGAACTCCTTGCGGCTCTTGTTGAGCGCGATCGCGTGGCCGGCCGCCTCGTCGTGGTCGCGCTTGATCTTCGCCGCCTCCACCAGGCACGCCTTCTTCTGCTTCAGCGCCTCGCGCGCGGCGTCGTCGTCGCCGGCCTTGACCGCGACCATCGCGCGCTTCTCCCAGCTCGCCGCCCGGTCCTCCTGCGCCTTCTGGTCGGCCTCCATCTGCCTGGAGGTCGCCTTGTACGACACCAGCTCGGCGAGCGCCTTCTTGCGCTGCTCCTCGAGCTCGAGGATCGCCATGTCGATCTCCTTCGCGGGATCGATGGCCTTGTCGAGCGCGGCGTTCGCCTTCGACGAGATGCCCTTCTTCATCCGCCCGAAGAAGCCCATGGTCACTCCTTGCCCAGTCCGTACTTGCGGTAGCGCTGCCGGAACTGATCGTAGGACAGCCCGAGCATCGCGGCCGCCTCCTTCTGGACGTAGCGGGTGCGCTCGAGCGCGTCCTTGCACAGCCACGCCTCGAACGCCTCGACCCGCTCGACCAGCGGCCGGGTCGGATCGTCGGCGAACGCGCCGGCGCCGGTGCCCGCGGTGCCCCGCGCCGGCGCCTGCGCGTGGGCCTCGGGCGGCAGCGCCGCGTCGACGTCGGCGCCCGACAGCACGTCGCCCTGCGCCATGTAGATCGCCCGCTCGACGACGTTCTTCAGCTCGCGCACGTTGCCGGGGAAGTCGTACTGGGCGAGGCGGTCGAACGCCTCCGGCGCGATGTCGCGCACCGCGACGCCCGACACCTCCTGGCGGAACCGCGCGAGGAAGTACATCGCGAGCACCGGCACGTCCTCCATCCGGTCGCGCAGCGGCGGCAACTGGATCACCTCGAACGACAGCCGGTCGTAGAGGTCGGCGCGGAAGCGGCCCTCGGCGATCGCCTGCTTGAGGTCGGCGTTGGTCGCCGCGATCACGCGGACGTCGACCTGGATCGACTCGGAGCCGGCGACCCGCTCGAACCGCTGGTACTCGAGGACGCGCAGGATCTTGGCCTGGAACTCCATCGACATGTTGCCGATCTCGTCGAGGAACAGGGTCCCGCCGTCGGCCAGCTCGAACTTGCCTTCCTTCTGCTTGGTGGCGCCGGTGAACGCGCCCTCCTCGTGGCCGAACAGCTCGCTCTCGAGCAGGTTCTCCGGCACCGCGGCGCAGTTGATCGTGATGTACGGCTCGGTCGAGCGCGGCGACAGCGTGTGGATCGCGCGCGCCACCAGCTCCTTGCCGGTGCCGCGCGGACCGAGGACGAGCACCGGCCGCGGCACCGGCGCGACCTTCTCGATGCGCGTCATCACGGTGCGGATCGCGTTCGAGTCGCCGACGATCTGCCAGCGGCGGCCGGCCATCTTGCGCAGCCGCTCGTTGGTCGCGCGCAGCTCGCGGTTCTCGCCCTCGAGCCGCCGCCGCTCGAGGATGTGGTGGAGGATCCGCTCGATCTTCTCGACGGACAGGTCGAGCTTGTCCTCGAGGTACGGGTCCTTCTGGATGAAGTCGACCGCGCCGGCCTTGACCGCCGCGATCGCGTCGTCGACCGAGCCGTGGCCGGTGAGGATGATGACCGGCAGGTCCGGGTGCGCGCGCCGCAGCGCCTGGCAGATCTCGATGCCGGTCCGCTTGCCGCGCCCGAGGTCGAGGTCGAGCACGACCATCTCGGCGAAGCCGGTCGAGAGCCACGCGATCGCCGCCTCGCCGTCGTCGAAGCTGACCACCTCGCGGCCGCGCGCGGTGAACACCTCGGCCAGGAGCCGCCGGACCTCCGCCTGATCGTCCACGCAGACGATCGTCCCGCAGCTCGGGTCGCTGGGCATCGACGACAATGTACCGGATCGCGCCGCCACCGGGAACGCGCCCGGCCCGGCGGTCGACGGGAGGTCGACGGCCGGTCGACGGCCGGTCGTCGGCCGGTCGTCGGGAGGTCGACGGGAGGTCGGCGGCGGGCGGCGGGCGGGCGGTCGCCCGATGCCCGCTCAGGCGCGGTCGCGCGGCGGCGCGATCGCGCCGAGGCCGCTGACCCCGGCGAAGCCGCCGAGGTCCGACGGCAGGATGACCGTGACGCGGGTGCCGCGGCCCTCCTCGCTGTCGATCATGACGCGGCCGTGGTGCGCGGTGATCACCCGCTCGGCGATGGTGAGGCCGACGCCGGAGCCGGTCTCCTTCGTCGTGTAGCCGGGGACGAAGATGCGGCCGAGCTCGGCGCGCGGGATGCCGGCGCCGGTGTCGGCGACGACGATCTCGACCGCGGGCGCGCCGTGGGTCGGCACCTGCCGCGCGGTCACCGTCACCGTGCCGCCGGTCCGCTCGGCGGCGTCGGCGGCGTTGTGGACGATGTTGAGCAGCGCCTCGCGCAGCAGCAGGCGGTCGCCGCGCAGGTCGGGCAACGCGCTCATCACCAGCGCCTCGATCTCGGCGCTCGACCGGTGCTGCGCGGCCGCGACGACCTCCTTCACCAGCGTCGCCACCGGCACCACCTCGACGGTCGGCCCCGCGCTCCGCTGCATCGAGCGCAGGTACTGCGCCCACTCCTCGTAGAGCGACGTCACCTCGCGCTCGAGGTCGCGCAGGCGCTCGGCCAGCTCGCCGTCGCCCGCCAGCTTGCGCGCGCTGCGGGTCCGCGAGCCGATGATGCCGAGCAGGTTCTTCACCCGGTGGCCGTGCGCGTAGACGCCGGCCAGCACGTCGCCGCGCGCGACCTCGGCGGTCGCGGTGACCAGCAGCGGCGCGACGTGGCCGGCGGCGGCGCCGGCGCCGGGCTGCGCCGCGTCGAGCAGCCGCTCGACGACCGCGCCGAGCGA
>DASZXE010000434.1:0-1678 GCA_035546475.1 Kofleriaceae bacterium | reverse complement strand
CGCCGCCAGCTCGCCGAGGCGCACGAAGCCCTCGCTCGTCCCCGACCGGTCGAGCGCCGCGCGGCCGGCGACCGCCAGCGCGCGGACGAGGGCGAGCTCGTCGCGATCCAGCTCGACCGCGCCGTCGCCGCGCTCGATCCTGCCGCCGGGCGCGTCGCCGGCGACCACGAGGCGGGCCGGCCGCTCGAGGACGAACGACAGCCGCGCCTGGCCGAAGCCGAGCTGGTGCGCGCCGGCGAGCGGCGCGTCGTCGGCGACCCGGACGCCGTCGACGAACGTGCCGTTGCGGCTGCCGAGGTCGCGCAGGATCCAGCGGCCGCCGGCGCCCTCGCGCAGCTCGGCGTGGGCGCCCGACACCGTCGCGTCGTCGAGGACGAGGTCGGCGCGCGCGGGATCGCGGCCGATCACCGTCGGCGAGCGCAGGGCGCGCGGGCCGGCCAGCGTCACCACCACGGCGCGGCTCGGCGGCCCGGCGGGGGCCGGCGTCGGTTCGCGGACAGGTCCGGCGCTCGCCACCTCCGCCAGCGTGCGGTGCGGCCACGCGCCGCGCGAGGTACGCGATGGGTACCTGCGCGCGCGGGCGGTCAGGCGCCCAGCAGCGGCTCGATCGTGAGCCGGTAGCCGAAGCCGTGGCGCGCCTCGATCGCGTCCTCGAGCCCGAGCCGCGCCAGCGCCTTGCGCACCCGGCGGATCTGCTGCTTCAGGTGGTTGTCGTCGGGGCTGGGCGTGTTCCACGGCAGGTCGGTGAGCAGCTCGATCGACCGCACGAAGCCGCGGATCTCCGCCGGCTGGTCGCGCGTCGCGATCAGCCGCTCGGCCAGCATCCACAGGAGCGAGAACTGCGCCGAGCCGAGCGTGATCGTCTGATCGCCGCGCGTCACCATGCCGGCGCCCTCGGTGGTCGGCGGCGACAGCCGCACGCGGTCGGGCGCGCCGCCGCTCTCCACCGTCGCGCGGTACGACTCGGTGACGCGCGCCGCCGGCAGCGTGCGCCGGTCGAGGACGAAGACGAAGCCGACCTCGCCCACCTGCAGGAGCTGGCGGTCGCCGATCGCCGCCGGCGTGTTCGGCGCGAGCCGCGCGCCCTCGACGAAGGTGCCGTTGCGCGAGCCGAGATCGGTGACCGTCCAGGTCGCACGCGCGGCGTCGAACCGCAGCTCGGCGTGGCGGCGCGACACCGACGCCTGCGACACGGCGACCTCGTTGTCGGCGTCGCGGCCGATCACGGCGCGCGCCGGCAGCCGGTGCAGGCGCGCCCACTGGTCGGCGAGCGCCGCGTCGGTGTCGGCGTCGTCGCGGTCGCTGGTCACCTGCTCGGGCACCAGCCCGGCGAGGCGCTGCACGCGGGCGACGAGCTCCTCGGCGCTCACCGCAGCACCGTGCTGATCTTCTTGAGCTGCAGCTCGAGCTCGTGGACGCGCGCCTCGCGCTCGTCGAGGAGCTGCTGGAGCGCCGCCTGCTTCTCGCGCTCGGCCTGCTCGGCGCGCTGGGCGCGGGCGGCCTCCGCCTCGGCCTCCTCGCGCGCGGCCTGGGCGGCCTGCGCCGCGCGCCGCGCCTCGTCGAGCGCCGCGGTCAGCCGCTGGTTCGCGACCGACAGGTCCTGGTCCTTGCGCACGACCTCGGTGGCGGCCGTGTCGGCGCGGACCTCGGCGGCCTGGCGGCGATCGACCTCGTCGCC
>DASZXE010000433.1:0-3948 GCA_035546475.1 Kofleriaceae bacterium | reverse complement strand
CGTGCCGGTCACGGCGGGCGGCGCCACCGCGACCGGCACCGTGCCGGGCATGGCGCGCACCGGGCCGCTGCCGCGCAAGCGGACGCCGACCACCGACGACGCCAGCGCGATCCGCGAGCTGATCGCCGAGCGGGTCGCGCTGCTCGACGGCGAGGCCGATCACTACGCGCTGCTCGGCATCGAGCGCAGCGCCGACGCCAACGCCGTGCGCGCCGCCTACTTCGAGCTCGCCCGCCTGCTCCATCCCGACCGGCTGTCGGCGCTCGGCATCGCCGACGACGACCGGGCGGCGCAGCGGCTGTTCGCCCGCATCAACGACGCCTTCACCGTGCTGTCGACCGCCACCCGGCGCGCCGAGTACGACACGCTCCTCGACGCCGGCGGCCCGCGCGCCGCCGCCGAGCGCGAGGCGGCCGCCACCGCGCAGGCCCAGGCCGCCGTCGAGGCCGAGGAGCGCTACCGGCTGGGCGAGATGGCGATGCGCCGCCAGCAGGCGGAGATCGCCGTCCACGAGTTCCACCGCGCCGTCGAGCTCAAGCCCGACGAGCCCGACTACCTGACGCTGCTCGGCTGGGCGCTCTACGTCGCGGCGCGCGACAAGGTGGCGGCGGTCACCGTCGCCCGCGCGCACCTGCAGAAGGCGCTCACGCTCAAGAAGGAGACCGCGCTGCCGTGGCTCTACCTCGGCCGCATCGCGCGGATGGAGGGCGAGGACGACGAGGCGTCGCGCGCCTTCCGCCGGGCGCTGCAGATCTCGCCGACCAACAGCGAGGCGCAGGCCGAGCTGCGCGTCGTCGAGGCGCGCCGCCGCTCGAAGCCGTCGACCCGCGGCGGCCTCTTCTCACGGCTCGGCAAGAAGCCCTAGCAGACGACTGGACCGCCAGCGGCGGGCCCGCGTCTGCGCCCGCGCCCGTGCCCGTGCCCGCGCCCGCGTCCGCCGCCGCGCGCGTCAGGCGAGCAGCGGTGCGATCGCCGTCGCGTCGCCGAGCTCGACGGTCGTCACCGGATCCTCGTGGCCGTCGCCGCGCTCGACGGCGGTGATCCGGCCCTCGACCTCGACCTTGCGGTCGCCCTTCTCGAGCAGGAGCGTGAGCTGCTCGCCCAGCTCGAGCATGAGCGGTCCGCGCAGGAGCGCCGCCGAGCTGGTCAGTCGCACCAGGTCGAACATCGCGTACGGCGCGCGGCCGGCGACGCGGACGGCGACCGCCACCTGGGACGGCGCCTCGGTGCCCACGGGTTGCGCCATGGATCGCCTGCGTAACACGCGCCCTCGGTCGGCCACAAGCGCGACCCGGAGGCCGAGAACGGCGCAGGACGGCGCGGCGTGACGCGGCCGGCGGCGGCCGGCGGCGCGGCATCTGGCCGCGCTGGGCCTTTCGCCGCGGCCCGAGGCCGGTTTATCCTCACCGCCGTGTCGATCCTCAAGCCGGTCGAGAAGCAACGGGTCGCCGAGGAGATCGTCGAGCAATTGCGCTCGCTGATCTTGACCGGACAGTACGCGCCGGGCTCCAAGCTGCCGCCGGAGCGTGACCTCTCCAAGCGCCTCGGGGTCAACCGGGCGTCGTTGCGCGAGGCGCTGAAGAAGCTCGAGCACCTCGGGCTCGTCCGCATCCGCCAGGGCGACGGCACCCGGGTCACCAACTTCATGGAGACCGGCGGCATCGAGCTGGTCCAGCACCTGCTGCCGCTGGCCGGCCGCAACCACCCCGAGCTGATCCGCGACATGCTCGAGCTGCGGCGGATCTTCGGCCGCGAGATCGCCCGGCTGGCCGCCTTCCGCGCCAGCGGCGACGCGGTCGCCCGGCTCACCGCGCTCGCCGACAAGGCCGACCGGGCGGCGTCGCCCGTCGACGTCTTCGAGACCGACTTCGAGTTCTACGTCGCCCTGACCCAGGTCGCCGGCAACACCGTCATGGGCCTGCTCATCAACACGGTGCGCGAGGGCGTGCGCAGCTACCTGCCGCTGCTGTCGAACCTGACCGCGTCGCCCGAGCAGGTGCGGGCCCACCACCGCGCGCTCATCGACGCGATCGCCGAGCACGACGCCGAGAAGGCGGCCAAGATCGCCGACGATCACCTGCGGGCGGGCGCCGAGCTGGCGGCGCGGATGGGCGGCCGCACCGAGCTGTCGCCGCAGCCGCTGCCGGCCGCCTAGCGAGCCGAGGGCCCCCGCATGCTGGCGCGTGAGGAGATCGCGGCCATCGCGCACCTCGCGCGGCTCGCGCTCACCGACGCGGAGCTCGACCGGTTCGCGGCCGACCCCAGCGAGCGTCAGCGAGCGGTCGACCATGACGCTGGGTGCGTGGGGTCGCGGGTCAGGTTGGGGGTCTGTCCTCCATGTTGACTCGCCTGGATACCGAGGCGATCGCGCATCTCGCGCGGCTCGCGCTCACCGACGCGGAGCTCGACCGGTTCGCGGCTGAATTGACGACGATCCTCGACCACATGGCGGCGCTCGCCGAGGTGGACACCGCCGGTGTCGAGCCGATGACCCACGCGGTGCCGACCGCGCTGCGCCTGCGCGACGACGTCGCCCAGCCGTCGCTGCCGGTCGAGGTCGCGCTCGCCGACGCGCCGGCGGTGCGCGACGACTGCTTCGAGGTGCCGGCGATCATCGCGGCGAAGGGCGGCGGGTGACCGACGAGCTCACCTTCGCCGACGCCGCCACCGTGGCGGCGCGCGTGCAGCGCGGCGACTGGTCGGCGCGCGAGGTCGTCGCCCACACGCTGGCGCGCATCGCCGCCCACGACGCGCTCGGCGCCTACCTCGCCGTCGACGGCGAGGGCGCCCTGGCCGCCGCCGACGCGATCGACGCGGCCCGGGCCCGCGGCGAGCCGCTCGGCCCGCTGGCCGGCGTGCCGGTCGCCATCAAGGACGTCATCGTCACCCGCGGGCTGGTCACCACCGCGGCGTCGCGCATCCTCGCCGGCTGGGTGCCGCCGTACGACGCGACCGCGGTCGCCCGCCTGCGCGCCGCCGGCGCGATCGTCGTCGGCAAGACCAACTGCGACGAGTTCGCGATGGGCAGCTCGAACGAGCACAGCGCCTACCGGCCGTGCGCGAATCCATGGGATCCCACGCGTGTCCCCGGCGGCAGCTCGGGCGGCAGCGCCGCGGCGGTCGCCGCCGGCCTCGCCACCCTGTCGCTCGGCACCGACACCGGCGGGTCGATCCGCCAGCCGGCCGCCTTCTGCGGCGTCGTCGGGTTGAAGCCGACCTACGGGCGGGTCTCCCGCTGGGGCGCGATCGCGTTCGCGTCGTCGCTCGACCAGATCGGGCCGATCACCGGCACGGTCGCCGACGCGGCCCGCTGCCTCGACGCGATCGCCGGCGTCGATCCCGACGACGAGACGTCGCTCGACGTCGCGCCGCCGGCCGCCACCGCCGCGCTCGGCCGCGGGGTCGCCGGCCTGAAGGTCGGCCTGCCGCGCGAGTACCTCGAGGCCGACCTCGACGCCGAGGTCGCGGCCTCGGTGCGCGCGGCCGCCGGCGCGCTCGCCGCCGCCGGCGCGTCGCTGCACGACGTCTCGCTGCCGCACACCCGCCTCGCGCTGCCGACGTACTACCTGATCGCGCCGGCCGAGGCGTCGTCGAACCTCGCCCGCTACGACGGCATCCGCTTCGGCCACCGGGCCGCGGGCGCCCGCGACCTCGGCGAGACCTACGCCCGCTCGCGCGCCGAGGGCTTCGGCGCCGAGGTCAAGCGGCGCATCATGCTCGGCACCTACGCGCTGCGCGCCGGCTACTACGACGCCTACTACCGCAAGGCGCAGCAGGTGCGGGCGCTCATCAAGGCCGACTTCGACCGCGCGTTCGCCGACGTCGACGTCGTGCTGACGCCGACCACGCCGACGGCCGCCTTCCGCCGGGGCGAGAAGGCGTCGCCGATCGAGGTGTACCTCGCCGACATCTTCACGCTGGCGTGCAACCTCGCCGGCCTGCCCGGCC
>DASZXE010000432.1:0-6789 GCA_035546475.1 Kofleriaceae bacterium | reverse complement strand
CGGCCCCGGCGCGCTCGTCGGCGAGCGCGCGCTGTTCGAGGCCACGACCCACGCCGCGACGCTGCGCGCCGCCGAGCTCACCGAGCTCCTCGTCCTCGACCGCGCCACGTTCGAGGCCGCGCTCGACCGCTGGCCGGAGCTCCGCCTCGCGGTCTCACGCCCCGCGCGGGCCGCCGCCGATCGCACCTGATACGATCGACGCATGCGTCGCCTGCTGCCCGCGCTCGCCGCCGCCGTCGCCGCCGCCCTCGCCGGCTGCCCCGCCCGGCAGGTCGGCCCGCTCGAGGGCCCGGGCGTCCTCGAGGATCCGACCGCGACCACTGCCGCCACCAAGCCGGCCGCGCCCGACGAGCCGCCGCCTCCCGCGGATCCGACGAAGACGCCCGCCCCCGGCCCCGCCGCGCCGACGACGCCGCCCACCGATCGCGACGGCGACGGCTTCGCCGACGCCACCGACGCCTGTCCCGACGCCCCCGAGATCATGAACGGCTACCAGGACGACGACGGCTGCCCCGACGATCCACCGCGGATCATCGTCAACCCCGATCCCGCGCCGCCGCCGCCGATCGAGTTCGCCGCCGGCAGCGCCGCCCTGTCGCCGGCCACCCACCCGGCCCTCGACTCGATCGTCGCCACGCTGGAGGGCCACCCGGAGATCGAGCTCGTCGAGCTCCAGGGCTACACCGACGGCAAGGAGCGCGGCGCGAAGCTCGACGTCGCCCGCGCCGAGGCCGCGCGCCGGTACCTCGTCGCCCACGGCGTCGACGCCGCGCGCCTGAGCGTCAAGGGCTACGGCGCCACCCAGCCGGTCGCCGCCGGCACCAGCGACGAGGCCCGCGCCCGCAACCGCCGCATCGCGTTCTCGATCAAGCTGCGCCTCGACGCCCCCGACGCCGCGCCCTGATCACGCGCGGCGCCGCAGCGCGAGCCACGCCACCGTCGAGAACAGGAGCGCCTGCAGCGCGATCGCCGCCCACGCGGTCAGCAGGATCGACGGCGTGTGCGCGTACTGCGGCTCGGTCGGCAGCGGGATGACGTCGGTCAGCCGGTTGGTGTCGACGGTCGCCGACATCGCATCGACCGCCGCGCGCGACGACACCAGCCACGACAGCAACCTCGACGCGCCGTGCAGGCGGAACATGATGCCGGCGAACAGCACCTGCGGGACGACCACGATCGGCACCAGGCTCGTCGCCTTGTCGGGCGTCGACGCGATCGCCGAGATGCACAGGCCGAGCGCCAGCCCGGCGAGGCCGGCCAGCGCGATCGTCACGTACAGCTCGAGCCAGCCCGGCAGCAGCACGCCCGCCGCCGGCAGCTTCATGCGCAGCGCGACGACCGCGAGCAGGAGCGCGCCCTGCACCAGCACGAGACCCGACAGCACGACGAGCTTCGACGCCACGTACGGCCCCGCGCGCACGCCGGCCAGCCGCTCGCGCCGCAGCACCGCGCGCTCCTTGCAGATCTCGCGGGCGGCGTTGATGACGCCGAACCAGACGCCGCTGGCCGCCAGCATGAAGACGACCTTCTTCGCCTCGATGCGCCCCGCGGTGAGGCCGGTCGTCGTCGACACCATCGCCAGCAGGAAGCCGATCACCGGCGCCTGCAGGAGCAGGAGCGCGAGGTTCTTGCGGTCGGCGAGCACGAGCTCGTAGTAGCGGCGCGTCATCACCGCGAGCTGGCGGGCGCGCGACAGCGTGTAGGTCCGCGCCCGCCGCGCGCGCTCAGCCTGCTGCTCCGCCGACGGCGCCGCCGGAGCCCGCGCCGGCCGCTCGACCGCGTAGGCGCGGTGCTGCATCGACGCGCGCCAGCGCGCCTGCCAGCGCTCGGCGCTCTCGCGCGGATCGTCCGGGTCGTCGGTCGACGCGTAGATCGCGGGGAAGTCGTCGACGCCGAAGAAGGCGGGCGCCTGCGCCGGCGGGCCGAAGTAGACGAGCTTGCCGCCGGCGAGGTACGCGATGTGGTCGCAGACGCGGATGTTCGCGGTCGCGTGGGTGACCAGCACGATCGTGCGGCCGCCGTCGGCGAGCCGCCGCAGTGTGTACATGAGCCGGTGCTCGAGGCCGGGGTCGAGGCCGGACGTCGGCTCGTCGAGGAAGAGCAGCGGCGGATCGGCGAGCAGCTCGCACGCGATCGACACCCGCTTGCGCTGGCCGCCGGAGAGCTGATCGATCCGCTTGCCGGCGTGGCCGGTCATGTCGACGGCGGCGAGCACGTCGGCGATGCGCGCGGCGATCTCGGCCGCGGTGGTGTCGGCCGGCAGCCGCAGGCGCGCGGCGTGGTGGAGCGCGCGCTCGACGGTGAGCGTGCGGTGCAGGATGTCCTCCTGCGGCACGTAGCCGAGGATCGAGCGGTAGGCGTCGAAGCTCGCGTACAGGTCGTCGCCGTTGATCGACACCCGGCCGCTGGTCGCGCGCTGGAAGCCGCACAGCGCCATCATCAGCGTCGACTTGCCGGCGCCGCTCGCGCCGACGATCGCGACGAACTCGCACGGCTCGATCGACAGCGTGGTCGCGTCGAGCAGCACGCGGTCGCCGGCGCGGCGGACGACGTCGCGCGCGTCGATGCGGATCGCGCCGCGCTGATCGACCGAGTCGAGGCTGTCGCCGTCGTAGGTGAGCTGGAAGGTGCCGATCTGGACGACGTCGCCGGGCGCGAGCGCGCGCTCGCCGGCGAGGCGGACGCCGTTGACCCAGGTGCCCTGCCCCGAGCCGGTGTCGCGCAGGTGGTGGCGGCCGTCGTGCCAGCGCAGCTCGGCGTGGCGGCGGGCGACCATCGGCTGATCGAGGACGAGGTCGGTGCCGGCGCGGCCGATCGTCAGCGGCGGGCCGCCGGGCGGGGTCGCGAGGTGCTGCACGCCTTGCGCGCGCGCCGCCGGCGGTGCATCGGCGGCGTCCCGGGCCTCGAGCTGCGGCAAGCGGTCATTGTACACGGCGCGATCTGCTCCGCGCTCGGTCCGGCCGGCGGACACGGTTCCCGCGCACCGGCGTCGCCGCGCGCCTCGAAAATCCGAGCGGCCGCGCCGCCAACCGGGTGGGATCACGGCGCGCCGCCGCTGGCACGCTGCTTGTAAGCTCTCCGCCGCATGAGACTCGCCTCGCTCTCGCCCCTGCTGCTGCTCGCCGCGTGCGGCGGCTCCGACGCCGACATCCCCGAGGTCCGCTCGGGCCTCGCCCGCGACCTCGCGCCGCAGGTCTCCGCCGAGGAGCTCGGCCAGCTCGTCGACGGCGACACCGCCTTCGCGACCGACCTCTACCGCGAGGTC
This sequence comes from Kofleriaceae bacterium, assembly GCA_035546475.1. GTDB lineage: Bacteria > Myxococcota_A > Polyangia > Haliangiales > Haliangiaceae > UBA2376. Next base: position 3,524 of record DASZXE010000432.1, on the reverse strand, counting down.
CGCGACGAGCCGGGCAACCTCTTCATGTCGCCGCACAGCATCTCGATCGCGCTGGCGATGACCTACGCCGGCGCCGCCGGCGACACCGCCACGCAGATGGCGTCGGCGCTCCACTACACGCTGCCGGAGCCGCAGCTCCACGCCGGCTTCGACGCGCTCGACCTCGCGCTCGCGTCGCGCGCCGACCAGGCGCAGGGCGACACGATCCCGTTCCGGCTCAACACCGCCAACGCGCTGTTCGGTCAGACCGGCTGGCCGTTCCAGGGCTCGTTCCTCGACACGCTCGCCCTCTACTATGGCGCCGGCATGCGCGTGCTCGACTTCGAGTCCGACCCCGACGCGGCGCGGGTGACGATCAACGGCTGGGTCGAGGACCGCACGAACGATCGCATCCGCGACCTCCTGCCCGCCGGCAGCGTCGACGAGGACACCCGCCTCGTGCTGGTCAACGCGATCTACTTCAGCGCGGCGTGGGCGACGCCGTTCGAGGCCGCCGAGACCGCCGACCGCGCGTTCCGCACCGCCGGCGGCGAGCAGGTGATGGTGCCGACGCTCCACCAGGTCACCGAGCGGGGCTACGGCGAGGGCGCCGGCTTCCGCGCCGCCGAGCTGCCCTACGACGGCGACCAGCTCTCGATGGTCGTCATCGTCCCCGACGATCTCGCGGCGTTCGAGGCCGGCCTCGATCCCGCGAGCCTCGCCGCGGTCTTCGCGTCACTCGCGCCGCACGAGCTCGACCTGACGCTGCCGAAGTTCCACTTCGACGCGCCGCTCGGCCTCGAGCAGCACCTGGTCGCGCTCGGCATGACCGACGCCTTCACCGACCGTGCCGACTTCTCGCGCATGGACGGCCAGCGCGACCTCCAGATCCAGGACGTGCTGCACAAGGGCTTCGTCTCGATCGACGAGCACGGCACCGAGGCGGCCGCGGCGACCGCCGTCGTCGTCGGCGACAACTCCGAGCCCGGCCCGGCGACGCTCGCGGTCGACCGCCCCTTCCTCTTCCTCATCCGCGACCGCCCCACCGGCGCCATCCTCTTCCTCGGCCGCGTCCTCGATCCGCGCTGACCGTCACGCGCGGGCGAACAGGCGCGCCGCGACCCAGATGCCGTCGAGGAGCGTGCGCCACGCGCCGTCGTGATCGCCGAGCAGCTCGTCGAGCGCGTGGGTCTGGAAGGTGCGGGTGGCGATCATGTGGCCGCGGCTGAGCTCGGCGGCGGCGATCGGCCGGTCGCCCGCGTCGTGGCGCGCGCCTGCGAGCGAGAACAGCAGGATGAGGCCGATGCGGACCAGGCCCGCGCCGGCGTACTGCCCGGCCAGCACGTGGCGGCCGAAGAGCTGCTGGCGCAGCGAGATGCGCAGCGTCTCGTCGACGTCGCCGGCGAGCCCCGGCGCGGCCGTGGGCGCCAGCACCGTCCGCGCGTCGGCGGCCGCGAGCCACGCCGACACCCGGTCGGCCGCCACGCGGAAGTCGCGGAAGCGCGGCGTCGACGCCCGCGCCCGCCCCTCGTCGATCGCCGCCGCCACCGAGGCCGCGATCTCCTCGATCAGCTCGGTGAGCTTCTTCAGGCCGCGGACCGCCGGCTCGGGGCGCGGCGGCCGGAACCAGAACGCCGCGTCCATGCCGAGCACCGTGCTCGCCATCGCGTCCGGCTGCCCCGGCTCGAGCGGGCAACGGCCCAGCGCGACCGACATCGCGTCGAGCCAGCGGCCGATCGCGTGCAGCGTGTCGAACACCGTGCCGACGCCGTGCCGCGCCAGCTCGGTCGCGACGCCGGTGAAGCGGAGGAACAGGCCGTGATCCCAGGCCCGATCGTCGACGAGCACGATCGGGTGGTGCAGCACCGGCGCGCCCGCCAGCGGCCGCACGCGCGCGAGGTCGTCGTACAGCGGCAGTCCGCGGCGCGCGCTGACCGCGAACTTCGCGCACGCGCCGCGGTCGACGACCCGCACGCCCTCGACGGTGCCGAACGAGTCGTACGGATAGAGCCGGCAGAAGTGCGGCTTGGCCTCGGAGCCGAACGCGCGGTGGATCCCGCACTTGCCGTCCGCCGACAGGAACACGCAGCTCCCGTCGACCGAGCGCAGGTAGCGGCCGTCGTCGCGCTCCACCACGTACGGCGGCTCGACGCCGGACAGCGCGCCGGCGAGGTCGAGCCGGTCGAGCACCGCCGTGTCCTCGGCGGAGAGCGGGCCGAACGCGTACGCGCTGCAGCACGAGCCGGAGCCCTGGCACTCGAACCGCGCCTCCTCGAGGATGACGGTCGGCACCTCCTCGCGGTGCGAGATGATCGCCTCCAGCTTCGCCGCCAGCTCGTCCCCGGCGCCCTCGACGTAGTGCAGCAGCATGAGGACGCGCAGCGCGCCGTCGACCTCGCCGGCGTCGTGGCCCTCGGCGAGCAGCCCGGCGCGGATCGCGTCCCACTCGCAGGTGCCGTCGAGCCGCGCGGCCAGCGCCGCCGCGGTCCCCTCGATCTCCATCGTCCGATCGAGCAGCCCGTCGATCAGCTCGCCGCCCTCCAGCCGCAGGTACGATCGCAGCTTCGGCCGGTAGGCGCTCACGAGCGGGCGGGCTCCATCGGCGCATCTTGCCCGATCTCACGCCGGCCCGCGCGGGCGCGCGCGAGCCCGGCTACCATCGCGCCATGCTGCAGAACCGCTCCGCGCCGCACGCGCGCCTGGTCGCCGTGCTCACCGTCTCCGACGTGCGGGCCGCGGTCGACTGGTACGGCCGGGCGTGGGGCCTCGTCGAGCACGTGCGGATCGGCGACGGCCACCGCGCGCAGCTCGGCCTGCCCGGCAGCCCGGCCGCCGAGCTCGTGGTCGCCGAGGTGCGCCCGGGCCGGCGCGTGCCGGGCGCCGAGCGCTCGCACCAGCTCATGATGAAGGTCGAGGACGTCGCCGCGCTCGTCGAGCGGGCGCGCGGGCTGGGGGCCACGATCATCGACGAGCCGCGCGACTGGATGTATGGAGAGCGACAGGCGACGATCGATGATCCGTTCGGCCACCAGTGGGTGCTGACCCAGACGCTCTCCGACACCGCTCCGGAGGCGTGGGGCGGCCAGACGATCACGCCGCGTTGATCGAGCGCCCGCGGCGCTCCCGCGCGCGGCCCCAGCCCGAGCGGCCGAACCAGCGTCTCCGTCCACGGCCGTTCGCCGCCGCCGTGTCGACGGAGAGCCGCCCGCGCGAGGCATCGGGGAAAGCGCCGCGCGCCCCGATCCTGACGCACTGCGCAGCCGCGCGGCGCACGCACGGAACGAGCGCGCGGCTCGCAAACGGTGCGCGCTGCACGTTGACACATGCCTGTAACGGGGCGGACGCTGATGTACATGGGGAAGCACACGTACTGGATCACGTGCGTCTTGTTTGCCTTGGTAGGCTGTCAAGGTGACGCTGGTAGTGTCGGCGCACAGGGCGAGAAGGGTGCGGCAGGTGCCAATGGCCAGAGCTGCTGGGACACGAATCATGATGGTCAGTGTTCCACTGGCGAGGATGTGGATCAGTCCGGTTCGTGTGATAAG